>JBAXMY010000061.1:0-5734 GCA_037134055.1 archaeon | reverse complement strand
CTTTCGTATACTCATGAATTTATTGTAATCTAAATTGAGGTGCTTGCACATATCTTGATAATGAGTATCAAGATTATCTCCAAGTATCATAACTCCTCCAATATCAAAAACAATTGCCTTTATTCTTCTCTCTTTTTTCATTTGTTAAATGCTCCTGCCGGGATTTGAACCCGGGTTTGCGCCGTTCTCCATTACTCCGAAGAGTAGGAGATGCTTGCCCATTAAAGGACTAAGATTATAGTCTCATCGACATGAACCTAAGCAATTCGAGAGGGCACCGTCCTTGACCACTAGACTACAAGAGCTCAGAATTAGAAGATTTGATTGATTTAAAAGGGTTTTGATTTTTATTCTGAGAAGGTTAGATAGCCAATGTCTGATGATAATATGTTTTGGATATTAATGATAATGTTTTATGGGGTTTTATTTCTTGGAGAGTTGTTTGTAAAAAGGTATTTAAGTCCGTTTTTCCTGGATGGAGTATGGAAAAAGGGGCACATCATTTGCACGGCAGGGTGCATAGAGCGTTTCATAATCCTTCAGCTTCTGAACGATTGAACAGTAGGATTATACATCTAGATAAGAAAAGAAGGTTTAATTTACCATTTGCTCTAGGCATTGTGTTATTTCTTGCTTGGTTGCTTCTTTTTGGAAATTATGTTATAACTGGAAATATTGTGGCGGATGTTGTGGCTTCCGGGGCAGACGTATTTGTTATGATTGGGATACTGGTTGCGTGCATAATCTATGTGCTTGCCAATTCAAAGAATACTATCTCATTACACTCTGGCCATTGAGGATAAGCGTTGAAGGTTTACCATTTAGCTCTCCAGAGTCTATGACATAATCTATTTTTTCTTTTATTTCTTCTGAAAGGGCTGATGTGTTGGTTAGGGGTTTTTCTCCGGAAAGGTTCACCGATGTGGTAATAAATGGAACGCCCGTTTTTTGTATAATTTCTGTAAATTTATGGCTCGGAATTCGAACTCCCAGGGTGGGATAGCTCGAGGCTTCATTCAGGAACTCAGAGTCTTTCTTTTTTAAGATAAGAGTATAGGGTCCTGGGAGATACATTTTAACATATTTCTCATTTGTCTTCATATTGTCCAGAATCCATTGCATGGATGGGGCAATGACAGACATTGGTTTTGCAGCGTCCCGGGATTTGATTTCTTTTATTTTCTTTACTGCCTCAGTGTTTTCAGCATTGCATCCAAGGCCGTATATGGTATCTGTAGGATAGACAAATATCTTTCCGGCTTTTATGGCTGAGATTATTTCATCTTCTGTTTCAGGGGTTATCTCTCCTAGATTGAACGTTTTCATGATTATAACATAGCCCTGCCCGGATTCGAACCGGGGTCACGGGACCCAGAATCCCATATCCTTGACCACTAGACTACAGGGCTATTATATATCTGATTTATCGGAGGGTTTTAAATATTTGGTTATTTCAATAGGAAAGCTTTTTATAGAAGTTTTAATACCTATAACTAGGTGTAAATATGAATTGGGGATTGATCATTGTTATTGCAGTTGTTGTAGTAATCATATTTGTAATAATGAAGTTTAAGGAGCTTAGACACAAGGCAGGGTTTCTCGTTGTTTTATTCTTGCTTCTCTTCTTGGGATTGACGTTTGCAAACATATACTTCAAGAGTAATGTTGATATAAAGACATTTGATGGAGTAATGACTGCTGGTAAACTTTATTTCTCTTGGCTTGGGCAAGTGGCCAATAACATAGGGGATGTTACGGGTTATGTTATAAACCAGGACTGGGGAAGTGTGCCTGAAGTATTAAGTGCCACAAATTCTAGTGCAATAAAATGAGATCTCTATTTTTATTCATATTTTTCTTGCTCCTCGGGGCATTCTACATAATGAGTCAGCAGAATCTGGATGTGTCTATGCCTAATGATTTTTCTAAGTTTGCTGAAAGTTACTATTCTTGGTTTTGGCATCTTGGAGAGAATGGAGCCAAGACCGTTGGATATGTGGTAGGTATTGATTGGGTTCCAAAAAATCAGACAGGATAACCTTTTTATAATGCTCTTTCTTGCTCAGTTTATGCCTCTATAGCTCAGCTGGTTAGAGCGCAACATTGGTAATGTTGAGGTCCCGCGTTCAAGTCGCGGTAGAGGCTTATATTGTTATTTCTTCTTCAGAATCAGATTCGATTTCCTCAAAATGAGGATTTTCAAAGTTTCTTATTACTTCCTTGAAACTCTCAGGTTCAGAGCCATTTTTGTGCGAGGAATGCATATATTTATATGGCATATTTCATATTTAAATGTCTCTAGGGACTGTTTAAAATGGTGAGCGAAAATTATAAAAAAAGAAAGAAGATAGACTGGAAGTTTAATTCTAAGATATATTATGACATTGTAAAGCCATATACTTGGTTATTTGTGGTATTGGTATTCATAGTGGCTGTGACCACGGTGGCAAGACTAGCTGAAAGATATCTGTTCAAGGTGGTGATAGATAATGGCACCAGTTTCTCAAATCAACTTATTTCCAGACAAGAGCTCATGAGTATACTTTGGATCGTAGCAATTGTTTTTTTCACTTCTCTGATTATAAAAGATATTGCTCACTGGTTTCAGATTCATGTTATCAATAAATTGGATGCGGCAGTTATATTTGATTTGAAAAATAGGTTCTTTAATCACATAGTCTATCTCTCCCATAGATTTCACACAACCCATAAGACTGGAAGTCTTATTTCCAGGTTGACTAGGGGTTCGAGAGCAATAGAAAGTGTGACTGATTTCTTGATATTAAATCTTATTCCAGTCATTATTCAGCTGGTCATCATTGGGGGATCAATATTTTATTTTGATAGGTTATCTTCCATCATTTTAGTGCTAACTTCTCTTGTTTTTATCGCCTACAGTTTGTTTATTCTTGCAAAGTCTCAAAAATATTCTTTAGAGGCAAATAACGCGGAGGACAGAGAGAAAGCACACATCGGTGATACGTTCTCCAACATCGATTCTGTTAAATATTTCGGAAAAGAGGATAAGGTAAATTCCATATTCCATAAGCTTTCCGATAATACCAGAAAGAAATTCATGTTGAGCTGGAATTTTTATAGGTGGTTAGATTCTGGTCAGAGTTTTATCCTAGGAGTAGGATTGTTTTTCTTAATATACTTCCCGCTGATGGCGTTTTTGAAGGGAGAAATGACTCTAGGTACAATTACATTTATCTATGCAACATATGGTGCTGTGGCAGAGCCGTTGTTTGGGTTTGTATGGGGAATTAGGAGGGCCTACGAAGCAATGGCTGACTTCCAGAGCTTGTTCGAGTATGCGAAGGTGACTAATGATATAAAAGACTCTGAAAATGCGCAGGATATGAAAATAAACAAGGGAGAAATAGAGTTTACAAATGTAAGTTTTAAGTACAACACTAGAAAGATCATAGATGGATTCAATTTACATGTGCGTCCAAATGAAAAAGTTGCATTTGTAGGACATTCGGGTGCTGGAAAGACAACAATTGTGAAATTGTTGTACCGATTCTACGACCTGGATTCTGGAAAGATAACTATTGACGGGAAGGATATTACTAAATTCAAACAGAAATCTCTCCGTTCTGAATTGAGTGTGGTTCCACAGGAATGTATTTTATTCGATGACACAATTTATAACAACATTCTTTTCTCAAGGCCTGAAGCGACACGTGATGAAGTAATGAGGGCCATGAAATTTGCTCAGCTTGATAAATTCGTTTCCGGATTGCCTAGCAAGGAGAATACAATCGTAGGGGAGCGAGGAGTTAAGTTATCCGGAGGAGAAAAGCAAAGAGTTTCAATTGCTAGAGCAATTCTTGCCAATAGAAGAATTCTAGTGCTTGATGAGGCGACATCTTCCCTAGATTCTAAAACAGAGTATGAAATTCAAAGGGATTTGGAAGAGCTTATGCGTGGTAGAACGACGCTCATCATTGCCCATAGACTTTCTACAATAATGCGTGCTGATAAAATTGTTGTAATCTCGAAGGGAAAGATTGCACAACTTGGGAATCATCGCGATTTGATTAGAAAGAAAGGAATATACAAGGAGCTATGGAATCTGCAGAAGGGCGGCTACATAGGAGAATAATCAGTTAGATAAGTTTGTGTGAATGCTTAAAGTAGTGTGCCCTTATTTTTTTCTTGATTAAATTCATATTAAGATTTTTTTTACCTTTTGCGAACTCTTTCTTTTCTGCAGAAATAATTTCTAGGACATCTTCAACGTCATAGGCGATGAATATGTACTCCATGTCTTCTTTATCTATGTAGTGCTCCTTCAACATGGTTTCTTTCATCCACTTTATCAAACCACCCCACATTTCTCCAAAGAGAATAACTGGAATCTTATAGATATGGCAGATTTGAATAAGCTGCCAGGTGTAGGAAAGCTCCAACAGAGTTCCAATTCCTCCAGGGGCAACGATGACTGCATTAGATAGTGCAATAAAATGCTCAAGTCTAGCTGAAAAGAATTTGAAATCTTTTTTTATCTTAGGTACCTTATTTTCCGTCTCAATTTTATTTGGAAGATGAATTACCAAACCGATGGAGTAGGCATCATTTTCCATTGATCCCAGATGATGACCTTCATGGGCTGCTTTCATTAATCCAGGGCCCCCACCAGTAACAAGATTTATTTCTCGTCTTCCTAGCTGGCGCGTTAATTCATGAATTAGTTTATAGGTTTTATCATTTCCTTTTATTCTTGCAGAACCAAACATGGATACGCGGAAATGATCCTTTGATAGAATTTCCCCAATAGATTTATACTTCTTTTTATGTGCCATCTTTTATTTGATAGTGATACGGAGTTTATAAATCTTAATAAATAATGAAAAAACTTAATTTATCGTCGGTGCGAAAGATATATAAACTTGGATGGTGTATAAATAACATGAACTTAGAAATGAGTTTTGGTTATGGCAAAGGTAACGGCGTCGTAGCTAGCTCCGTCAAGTTCAAGGGGGTCTTGCATTAACTTCTGCTGGACCTTTAAGACTTTTCTAATAAATTCATCCTATATAATCTTCTAAGGTCCTGCTTAGAAGCCTTGCAGTGTTGGAATGAAAGGAGGTATTATTTATGATTTTACTGAAGAATAGACTGGTCCCAGACATGGAACAGGAAGAACTCGGAGTTGATTTAAGGGATCTTCCGTTCTGTGCTGAGATGGGTATACATGGAATAGAATTTCTTCGATTCAATGGAGATGGTGGTTCAATGGAGATGGCTAAATATCTTCATGCTGCTGGACAGCGAATTAGTGGAGTTCCCTATTCCGTAGATGTGTATGGGCCAAGAAACGAAAAAAGGTAATTTTTATTTTTATTGCTTTGTTACGTTTGCGCATATTTAGAATAGTGGTAAACATTAAATAGTATGGTTTACTAAATAGTCTATCAAGAGGGGAATGAATGAAGTATCACATTCTTGGCAACGGTTATATGGGTCAGAGGTTTAGGGAGTCTTTAGAGGGAAGTGTACTTTCTAGTGCTAGAATAAATAGTGTTAATGATGCTAGATCTGAAATAAATGAACATCGTCCTGATGTGGTTATAAATGCCATAGGCAAGTGTGGAAATCCAAATGTGGATTGGTGCCAGAATCATGTTAGTGATACAATGTGGAATAATATAGAGGTTCCATTGTTAATCGCCCAGGCATGCAAAAGGAAGAAGGTTAAAATGGTGCATCTGGGGAGTGGGTGTAT
>JBAXMY010000060.1:0-5918 GCA_037134055.1 archaeon | reverse complement strand
ATTAATCGGTTTTTTGAAGACATTATTGTACTTGTATTGACTTCCCAGAGCAATTTGCTTGACATTACCTTTTGATATTTGACTTCCTTCATCGATTTTTACAGACATGGATTCCATCATCATTTGGATATTATCCTCTGAGATGCCATAGACTGCAAAATATCTTTTTTGTTTTGAAAATTCTACTTCCGCATTGCCTGCAGCAATGTATGAAACCGCTTTTACTCCAGAAACTTTCTCTATGAGCTGAGCATCCAGGGTTGTGAAATTTGCTGAATCTTGTCCACCACTTGGACCGCCAAGATTTACAGACTTGGGCATAACAAAAAATTTGTCCGTTCCTAGCTGTCTAAATTGTTCTTGCACTGCATCCTGCAATCCTATGGACACGCTAATGAGCACGAAGATTGTAGCGATTGCAATGAGAACTCCTAGAATGGTAAGCCAGCTTCTCAGTTTTCTTTTTCTAATATTACGAACTCCCAGGGTTAGATAGTCTGTTATCATGCTCGAAGTGCCTCCACAGGTCTAAGTCTGGATGCCTGAATTGCAGGAATTATTCCAGAAACTACTCCGATGATGAATGAAAATAGAATTGCTGCAGAAAGAAGAGGATAGGAAACTTGAACGCTTAGAATTGTCGAACCGAAAGCAGTGTTTGCGATTAATGCCGCAAGGAAAGCTAGTGAAAGTCCAAGAATTGCTCCTACGATCCCTCCAACAAGTCCAAGAAGTCCTGATTCGAATAGGAATATGGAAAGGATATCTTTATTCCTAGCCCCTACTGCTTTCATTGTCCCAATTTCCTTTGTTCTTTCCAATATGGATGTAAACATAGTATTTGAAATTCCTATTCCTCCGACTAGAAGAGAGATGGATGCAATACCCGCAACAACTAGGTTGATTATTGTTAGAATGGTATTAACTGCTGAAAGAGCTTGGGCAGGAGTTTGGACTACGAAGTCTTCTTCACCTTCCTTTAGCCCCCTATCTTTTCGCATTCTAGTGGTTATATCTTCTGCAACTTGCTTGATTATGTCTGCGCTGTCTACTTGAGCTATCAGAATGTCATATTCATCTCTAATGCTGAGAAGATTCTTCATATCTTCTTCATTGATCATTATGGCCTGATTTATTTGAAATGAACTTGCTTTTTCTAGAACACCCACTACTTCAAAACTTTTTCCATTTATTACCAGATTATCTCCTGATTCTATGGGCTTACCAAAAGAATTTTTATCTGCAATATCCGAGCCAAGAAGTACTTTGCCACGATCCGAACCTCTGAGAAATATGCCTGTGGCAGTCTTTATTCCGAATGTTTGATATATGAAAGAAACTTTTTTCTCATCGGCAGGCATTGAAACGAGATATTTGTATGCCTGGACTCGATTGTAGTCTACTCTAACGACACGGAGAAGTCTTGGAATTGTAAATGAAACACCCTGCGTACTTTCAACAATTTTATTGTCATGTTCTGTCAGTTTTGTTACCGCCGTACTTCCTGGCGGTCCGAATCCCGTTTCTGCATTCATAATTGTGAGTTTATCGGTGGAAAGAGAACTGAATTGTCCAGTAACTGCTTGTTCCAACCCATTGCCTAGAGAAATGAGAGAAACTACGGCTGCTATTCCTATGAAAATTCCCAGCATGGTTAGCCAACTTCGCAATCCTCTGTGTTTTAGATTACCAAGAGCTAGATTAAAAAAATCTTTAATCATTTTATTTCTTGGCCTTTCTGGTTATTTTTACAACCTTGCCATCCTTTAGCCAGTATATTTTTCTTGCATGCTTTGCAGCCAATCTTGGATCGTGGGTAATGAGGATTATTGTTTTTCCTTTTTTATGTAATTTTTCCAGGAAATCTAAGACTCTCTCGCCAGTCTTCGTGTCTAGATTGCCCGTTGGTTCGTCCGCGAGAATTACTTCCGGGTCGTTTGCCAGCGAACGTGCTATGGCCACCCTCTGCTGCTGCCCTCCGGAAAGTTGGTTTGGATAGTGATCCATTCTGTCTCCCAGGTCAACTAATTTTAGAAGTTCCTCAGCTCGAGCTTCTCTGTCCTCCTTAGACATATTTTGGAACAACATTGGTAGGGCAACGTTTTCCCTTGCAGTTAGATTTGGAATGAGATTAAATCCTTGGAAGATAAATCCAATTCTTTTACCCCTTATCTGAGCAAGATCGGATTCTGCCATGTGGGCAATGTCTTTGCCGTCCAGATATATATTTCCCTTAGTTGGTAAATCGAGACTGCCTACGAGATTCATTGTCGTGCTTTTACCAGAGCCAGAAGGACCCATGATTGCTACGAAGTCTCCCTTGTCTACATGAATATCCACACCATCAACAGCTTTGACCACATTGTCACCCATTCTATAGTGTTTGAAAACTCCCTTTAGTTTGATAATCTCTTCATACTTCATGATCAGCTAAAGAAGCGGGCATTTATTAAAGTTTCTAATAAATTGGGGAAAGAAAGCTTTAAAAAGCATATTGAAGCATTAGTATTATGATAATTCCAGTAAGATGTTTTGGATGTGGAAAGCCAATAGGACATTTGTATGAAGAATATAAGGCAAGAATAGATGCTGGCGAAGAGCCTTCGACAGTTCTTAACGAGCTTGGTTTGGACAGATATTGCTGCAGAGCAGCTCTACTTGGACAGGCAGACATGCTTCCAGAGATTACAAAGTTTAAGAAAGCTTAAGCCTTTTTAATCTGAAGATTTTTCTGTTTAAGAAAGCTTAAATATCTTTGAGATAGGCATATTTCTATAGACTTCCATGACACAATTAACAAATCTTGTTTTAAAAGAAAAGTTTAAATTTCCAGATTTAATGCAAGTTTTGCAGGACGCACCAATGGATGTAGAATTTTCTCACAATCCTTGGGGAATTCATGTAATAAATGATATTATAAAAATAAACTATTCCGTAGCCTATCGCAATATTAGTCTTTGTTTCTTAAAGTTGGATCCTCAGATAACAGTCACATCTAGAAGACCTAATCTACGTGAAATACCTGAAGGACTGAATGCAGACATCCTCAGTGTTGGAGAACGCTCGTTATACCTCTACCCGGAATCATATGAAGAACAGAAGGGAGAGGAGGAATATTTTTCAAAGGGCACTGAGATTCTAAGAAATGCTTGCCGCAAGTATAATTTTGCTGAATATTATTCAACGTGGATTATCAAAGAGTCTTTGAGGCATTTGCCAATCTCCGAAGAGATGAAAAAAAGAATTAGGATTTCTTTTGATTAAATTTTATTTTTATTTTTATAACCACATTTACTGCACTCGATGGTTTTGAATATTCCCGATTTGTTCTTTGAAATTCTTATTTTTCCCGCCAATGGGGAGAGACATTTCTTGCAGAATCTGCTCTTTTGATTCTTCAATTTGAGGTTATATTTCATGGCCAGGCGTTTTATCTTTCTCATTTCTTCCTGGCTGAATGAAGACTTCTTAAAAAAGGATTCAATCTTTTCTTTTGCTTGAGTTTTTGAATGTTGTTTTTTCATATGGTTAATAAGAGAATGTAGAATTTAAAGGTTATGCGATGCTGTCTGAAGTGAAGTGAGTATTATGAAGACAGCATCGGAGTTTCGCCTCTGTTGGGAGACTAGCACAGCCGACGTAATCAGCTTAACTTCTGTGTTCGGAATGGGAACAGGTGTGGCACGATTACTATGGCCGTCTTCAAAAAGAGGTGCGAGAAACAGTTTATAAATCTTGCCATCCTCTGGAAATCATGAAATTTAGTACGGTGGTAATTTCAGGCGTACCGGGTTCGGGTAAGGGAGCACTAGCTAAAAAACTTAGTGAAAAACTAGGTTGGAAAATATTTTCTAAGGGAGAATTGTTTAGAGAAATGCACAAAAAAAAGCATCCAGCTGGAGAAGTTCCATTTGAAGAGTTTTGGAAGAGTCTTAGTAAAGAGGAACAGGAAGAGATGGACCGAAAGGCATTGGAAGTCTTGAAGTCGGGAAATGCAATAGGAGATTTTAGATATGCAAAATCATGTGAAGGTATTGATGCTCTTTTTATTTATGTTACTGCTGAACTTGAGGTAAGAGCTAACCGAGCCATGAATACGGGTAAATATGCTGGAAAGAGTGTGGAAGAAATAAAAAGGATTTTGCAAGCGAGAGAAGAGGATGAAGTAAAAATTGGAAAAGAATTATTTGGACAGGATTACGATTATAGAAATCTTGGAGATTATAATCTAATTTTAGATAGCGGAGATCTGAAGATAGAAGAAGAACTTGCCATTGCTCTTGGAACATTGGAAGGAAAAGATAGAAAGACCATACTCAAGGAAACAGTAAACCTTAAGGTTTAAAACCTAGTGACTTTGCAAATAACTTTCAATCTTATTCAGGTGTTTTCTATTGGAGCTACCAATTTCACGCATCCACTTTTTTAATTGTTCTTTGCCATTTATCCTAATTTGACAATTCTTTTCTTCAAAAACAACTTTAAATCCATTTAATGAAAGCGTCTCGGCGATTTGTTTCATAAGCCTCTGTTCCTTCATGTGGATCGAGATACATGGATAAGAAGGTACCTTCTTCCTATTTTTCGCAAGAAAGAATGAACCATCCGTATCAAAAATTCCCCGGATTACATATTTGACTTTTCCATATCCCTTCGAATAGATTATTTCTGGAAGATACAACTTTTCTTTTATCCCTATTGGAAATTTAAGTTTTTCGTTAAGTATCTTGAAGAATCCCCTATGCCCGAATCTAAACTCTATTACGTTGCCCTTTTCTCTTTCCCTAGTATAGCCCTGTCTGTCGAGAAGTAACGAAACATTCTTTTTAACATATAATATAAATTCTTTATCAAGAGATAGATTGCCACAAATTCCTATCGACCATTTATTGTTGGCAGTAGGACTGTTAAGCCAGCCATCTCCCAATAAAATTCCGTAAATCTCAAGAAATATTGGGTTTTCCAAATCTATATTAAAATCTTTGAAAAGGAGAGCTTTAGATTTAGCCGCTCTTTTACCCCCTAGAGAATTTATCTGTCTTAATTTCTCTATTCCATATTTTTCAACAATTCTTTTATATCCTTTTTTTCCACCATACACTTGCCCCCAATTGTTTTCTTTTTTGTCGATAATTATCGTCGAATTATTAATAAAAGGTAGAAGTAGTTCGTATGGAAGGTATCTCTCTTTAATATAAAACCAACCTTCAAGAGTTTTCTTATTTATCTCAATTTTTTTTGATAGTTCATCAAGAGTTTTACAATTATATCTTTCTTTCATACTATTTAGCAAACTCTTTTTTGAATCTTCCGTAACGAGTACCCTCATTATTATATCTCATTAATCTAATATTTATACCTTATGTTTAGTGACTAGATAGGTTTAAATAACTAAAAGAACAATCTTTAAAACGGAGCTTATGTAATGATTTTCAAGCGGGGATGCCGGAGCGGTCAAACGGGCGAGATTCAAGCTCTCGTAGCTTAGTGCTTACTTAGGTTCGAATCCTAATCCCCGCATTTTTCTAATAAAGAGACTTAAATATACCATATTACTCGATTTTTCATGACAAAGGGTATTATTTATGGAGTAAGAGAACATGTACAAGAATCTCTAGATGGCGCTGCTGCTCTTATAAGGAATCCTCCTGCACGACCCACCATTGGCAAGATGGCCAGCTTTGTTGGTAGAATGGCTGGAAAAGTTTATGCTGGACATGAGAGTCTGGGATTTGAATTGGTTCTTGAAAAGGACAAAATTAGCGAGCATGTGGGATTGAATGCACTGCTGAGGTATACTCTTGGTTTGAGAGAGATGGAGATATTTTATTTAGATAATCCCATCTCCCACAGTAGGCTTACCTCAATTGAGTATGGGGGTAATGTATACTCGCCCGGAGCATCTACGGAGGCAATAA
>JBAXMY010000059.1:0-6301 GCA_037134055.1 archaeon | reverse complement strand
AATTGAAGTTTCCTCATTCCACCTAGTCAAGCTGGATGAAGTCGATAAAGCAGAAGAAAAAATAGAGCTAGAAAATTCAAAGACGGACTACAAACTTCTTAGACCTAATTTAATCATCCCAGGGCTTAGAATTATTGCCGACAACAAGGATAATGAATATCCTCAAAAAATATTCGAACTAGGTAAAGTCTTCAAAAAGAGAGCCACCACAGAAACTGGCATTGAGGAGCACGAAAGCCTTTGCATTCTCTGCACTCCAAGCAATTTCACGGAAGCTAAGCAAATCCTAGATTATCTAACCAAAGCATTGAATCTAGAATACTCCATCAAAGAGAATGAAAACAAATATCTCATTCCAGGAAGATGTGCTTCCATTACTATTAATGGTGAAGAAGTAGGAATGTTGGGCGAAGTTCATCCAGAAGTCCTAAGAACCTGGAATATCAAAATGCCCATCGCATTGATTGAAATTAATTTAGATTTAATTTAATAAAATTGCCTTCCTGGAATGAGTGATCTTCCACCACCGGCAGGATTTAACACGTCCCCTTCATACCTAGGAACAACATGCCAATGGAAATGGTCTACAGTTCTCCCTGCAAGTCGACCATCGTTTACAAAATGATTCCTATCTTCAGACCTTGTAACACCACGAGCCAACTGTGCAAGAACCTGTCTGCAATACCACAATGAACTTTTAATTTTATCAGGTCTACCTTGAAGTGCCTCACTAGCAGTCAATAAATATCCTTCATATAATTTCTTAAGATCCGTTGCCACAATAATTTTAGGAGATTCACAGATTGCCTCAAAAAGGTCGGTTCTCTCAGAATCCCTTAATTCCTCTAATCTGACCACATGTCTTTTAGGAATAAGCAAAAGATGTCCGGGATTGACAGGAAATCTGTCAAACAACATATAAAATTCACTTGTGGCTCCAGCCCATCTCTTAGGTTTTTCCGCCATTCCACAAAAAGCACAATCAGTTCCGTCCATAAATTCTGGCTAAATTATATATTTAAATAGATTATTGTGATACAACACCCATAGAAATTAATTTAGATTTAATTTAATTCTAACTCTTCGCGCTCTTCCAAAGGTCCTCAAAGAAACTAACATACGTCTGATAAATATCTTTTGAACGTATCAATATACCGGAATGTTCGCCTTCCCACGAGATAATTGCCACTTTCCCATTGAATATCAATGTATTGGGAGGCATTGCCGCATCAAGATATCTCTTAACACTTGTGGAACTCCTTTTTGTCTGCGATTTTGCAGAAATATGAAATAACGCTTTCGTCCGGATATGTTTCTCCTTTCTAAGCTGTTTCTCTGCACTGTAAACTTGTTCAGTAGCAATCTTATAGTATTTGGGATCAGCCGCGATGAATCTATAAATCTCTCCTTTCTTTGCATCTCTGAGCAATTCGAAAACCAATGATTTAATTCCCCTTGAAGACCTAAAGTATTCAACACCTTCCGGCTCATCTTTTCTCTTTTTTAATTGCAACTCGGGCAATAATTTTAGATATTCTCCCTTCTTTTTATCCATATATTCCAGAATCGTCTCTGGTTCAGCCGATTTGTAGTATTTTATGCCATTCTTCTTAGTAAAAGAGACAAGTCCCTTGTCTATCAGAGAGTTTATGGCATTGTAAACCGCCGAGCTCTGTAATCCGGAGGATGAAATTGCCGTTCCCGCTTTAGACTCTCCAAGCTCAATCAGCTTGACGAATATCGTCGTCTCATTCTTTGACAAACCTATGCCCTCTAGCACACTCAAATCCATACTTTAACAAGCAATCGAAGATATATAAACATTACTCTCCAAATTTGTAGAGCGATTAGTTAAATACCTCCAGTTCTCGGAATTTCTATACAAAACAACATGACAAACCAAACAAAAATACAAGAACTTGAAAGAACAATAATCCAGCTTCCAGAAATCCAAGTGATGAAAGGAATCTGGCAGAACGACTTCCATGAATTCGATGTTTACACCCATACAACTGAATATGTTAGATACATGAAAGAACTAACTTCAGATTCACACCTTATCATAGCAGGATATCTTCATGACACAGGAAAGCCAGTCACAGCCACTTTAAAGTACAAATCAGGAATTCTACAGCAAAGAGAACCTGGAAAACCCTATCATGAATTTGATAATCATGAAACCATTGGAGCAGAAATGGTGAAGAAAATGCCTTCCAATCTATTTGAATCATACGACCTGAGCCAAGAAAAAATAGCAAAACTAGTTGGAGCTCACTACCTGCCTATGAAGGGAATTAAAGAACTTAGAAAAACAAAAACTCAAGAAGAGTTCATGCTATCCTTCAGCAAACTAAAACAAACTCTCGATTCATCTGGAATTACAAGAGATGAAGTCATGCTCATGTTTCTCGCAGACAAACTAGCACAAGGAAAATTCTGCACAGATAGAGAAGAACTTTTCGCAGTAAGGGAAGCAATTCTCAAACCAACAGAATCTCAAATGAGAAGGATCTACGAATTACAGAAACAAACCTATGGAGGTAAAGAATAGAATGACTAAAGAACTTGAAAGTTTAGTTTTAGGAAATGAAGACCTAAGTATATCTGCAGACCAGATTATGATGCATTTAGAGGGGAAAAACGATTACCAACAATTAAATTATTTAGAATTGATTCTTCAGAGAGAAGAATTGATTACACCAGAAACTAGAAGAGGAATCTACAAAATTATGGCGGATTTGTATCTTCGAGATATTACCTCTTCAAATAACCGCGCCAGAGGAGCCGAGATATACGAAGAAAAGCTGAATAATCCTGAAAAGGCTGCAGAATTGTATATTGAGCAATATAGTGGTGAAACCTTGGCTTGTGCGGCAAAGATATACGAAGAAAAGCTGAATAATCCTAAAAGAGCTGCAAAATTGTATATCGAAGCCGCTGCAAAATGGAATCGCGAATGGGAAGATGATCGAAGTGAACCACAAGGAGAATCTGTTGCTGGCCCCTATCCAGGCAAAGAGATAGACCGGCTTTTAGATTTGGGGCGCAGGTTAGAAAATCCAGAAAAATATGATAGAATTGAAATGAATAGGGGGAAAATTGAAGTCTTACGTAGGAACTTGGAAGCAACTCAAGATAGTTTCTTGAAATATGATGGGGCTGGAATAAAGACTCTTGCAGAAAATACTAAAGAAAAGGCTAGGGCATTAGATTTAGAAATTAAGGCACTGAGCAGAGAAATAAAAGAGTATGACAATGAAACTAGTGAGAAATTGGGAAGAAGATGGTAAAAGCAACGGCTATGACTAGCTCGAGGAGAATAAAATGAACAAACCAGCAGAAGAACACGACATGAAAGATTATGAAAGACTTGGAATAACCTTTGAGGAAGAAGCGTGGAGACTAACAGAAAGAGCAAACCGAGTAGATATAATCAGAAAAACTGCCGATCTAACAAAATCCAGACTTTTGTTCAAAAAAGCTGCAAATACCTATCTACTTGCAAAAGAAGAACCGATTAGACATGATAGAGCAGCCATATGCTATAGAAAAGCAGGGATGCATGAAAGATCTGCAGAAGAATATGAGACATCCGCTCTGATGCCAGTAAGAACAACTATTCCTGACAAAAGAAATGATCGATTCGAATGGCAAGATGAATTTACTTGTGATTGGGGCGGAAGTATGAGGAAGATTACAGCTGCAGAAGAATATGAACTTGCAGGAAATCACAAAAAAGCAGCAGAAATGCATGAAATAAAGCGAAATGAATTTGGCATCAATAAATATTCTATTGATCCTTCTGCCTTGTATCGCAATCTCAAAAAGAGTGGACAATTGAAGAAAGCGGCAGCAATAAATGAAGAAATTCCTCCTGAAAGAATACGATTAAGCAAGAACATCAAACGAAGATTGCAAAGACAGATATGCGGGAGGAAAGAGTAAAATGAATAAAAATAAAAATAAAGTTTACAAGATAGCTTCCCAAACCTTAACAGATGGTGAGATTATGGTTGCAAGTGGAGAACTGATTGTAGCGCGAGGCATTATGGAGAGAAAAAGATACGTTCCATGGTCAGATGGAGATGAGAAGACAGAGCAGTACGGGCGGTACTATGTTGCAGACAAAAATCGTTGGGGGATAATAGATGTTCCGATTGATAAGATTAATTCAGATGTCGAGATTAAAAGAAATGAAGCAGGATTAGAACTAATACTTGGAAAAACCTCTCAAGATAACGAAAAGACTCAACAAAGATACGTAATTGAAGAAAAAGAACTCATACCTTTTGGAAGTCGCCTATTCAGAATATTTATTGAACGTAAATATGAGATGTATAACAGAAAATTGGAGGAAGGAAGTGATATGATTGTAGAAATATCAGAAGACGGAAAAATGCTCAAATCATTTAAGAAAAGTATTTCTGACCCTGTGAAGATTGCATTAGAGCCCATGAATAAAGTGAAAAATGAAAGAGTTAGAGAAAGTTTAGGGCGAATAATAAAACAGATGAAATCAAAGGGAACGTTTTATGATTCTGAAAAAGATATGATTAAACTAGCGCCCTTGGAAGACACCGTAATGGGAAGATCGTGGACATATCAAGACACTGGTGCCTACGTCAGAACGGGATTAGAATACTTTCAGATGGTACACGAAAGATATCCATTACCTGCTGAATACTTACCAACAATATTAGAGGGAATAAATCCCACTGAAAAAGCTGAACAAAAATGGGAAAAGATTGAAGAAGAAGACGAAGACTAAATCAGTCTAATTATCCGTAATAACTCTTCTCATGCCTTGGTTCTTCATCCGGCTGTTGAACATTCATTGCTTCCATTATCTTCCTAAAGTTAGGTTTTATTGCATTCCAATCCTTAAGGATATACTTAATCAGCTCTGCTTCCTTCTTTTCTGAATAATCTATCTCTGCACTTATTGAGACCATGCTCATTTTTCCAAGTTTATCAAACAATATCTCCAAGTCTTTCCTTTCCCCATTGGTAATTCCCTTGATAAAATTGAGATATACGCGAGGGGCATTACCCGGATTGGCAATCATCTCGACAAAGGCTAGGGAATTGGCAATCTTTTCCATCATTACCTTCCTAATTAAACGAAGCATATTGTCCGTCTCTCTGTCAATCTTGTCTATTTCAAAATCATCGTTCAATTCTTTGAAACTTGGTAATTTATACTTCTTCTGTAAATCAGCATACTCTTTTTTCAAATCTTTTAATTCCATAACAAGAAATATAAACCCAGTTTTATATACTTAACTAATCAGAGAGAAAATGTATACTCCAAGTAAAAAGATTCTAGATAAGTATGCCGACGTTCTAATTAATTATGCCCTTAATAGCGGCAAGGGTGTGAAAGCAGGAGAGATAGTTTTTCTCAATGTTCCAGAATGTGCAAAGCCCCTGCTGGTTAGTTTACGTAGAGCAGTTCTAAAGGCAGGAGCACATCCACTAATAAATTATATGCCTGACGGCATGTCTCGAGAATTCTTTGAACTCGCAAACGAAAAGCAACTGGAATATTTTCCAGCTAAACTGCTGAAAGGAAGAATAGATGAGATAACACACCTAGTTGGTATAATTGCAGAACCAAATAAACATGAACTTGAAGGAATTCCACCAAAAAAATTAATGCATCGAGAAAAATTCTTTACACCCTACATGCAATGGAGAAATGAAAAGGAAAATGCTGGCAAATTTACCTGGACCCTGGCTTTGTATGGCACAGAAGCAATGGCGAAGGAAGCTGGCCTTTCTCCCAAAGAATTCTGGCAACAGATAATCAAAGCCTGCTACCTGAATGATAAAAATCCAGTAAAGACTTGGGTAAGAATTCAAAAAGAAGTTGAAAGGATAAAGGTTAGACTCGATACCCTTAGAATAGAAAAAGTCCATATAGAGGGAAAAAATATTGATTTAACAATCGGGCTTGGTAAAAACAGGGCTTGGATGGGTGGCTCTGGAAGGAATATTCCTAGCTTTGAACACTTCATTTCTCCAAATAATGGAATTGCAGAAGGATACATCTATCTCAATCAACCACTCTATAGATATGGAAACGTGGTAGAGGGAATTCGCCTAGAATTCAAACAAGGCAAAGTCGTCAAAGCAACAGCGAAGAAAGGGCAAGAACTGCTTAGACAAATGATTGCCACAAAGGGAGCAGATAGAATTGGTGAATTCTCTTTGACGGACAAAAGATTTTCAAAAATAGATAAGTTCATGGCAGAAACACTATTTGACGAAAACTTCGGAGGAAAATACGGAAACACACACA
>JBAXMY010000058.1:0-6382 GCA_037134055.1 archaeon | reverse complement strand
CTGCCTCAAAAAAGCAGAAATGGAATCTGAGCAGGATTCCAGGGTGTCAATATGCGGACAATTTTTCATGTCCAGTTCCACTTTAGGAACCCTTTCTTCAAAATCAAGAAGAAATGGAAAGAGTCTGCACTCCAAAGGCCTTTCATTATATACTGTACATCTATTCCCTTCGCCAAGAAATATGCAATTACCATTTTCCTGCTTAGAAATTAATTTCATTTCCCTGTGCGGTGTATAAACAGACCGAGTTTTTCCTAAAAATCTTTCTTCTTCGGAAGGCAGCAACACTGGAGTCAGTCCAGGATTCATTCCACAACAATGATTCGGACAATTGTCACAATTAATTTTAATCATATTAATCAACCAATATTAATCTTAGATTCTAGAATCGCAAGTCTTTCCAATGCCCTCTCAAGCTTATATTCAGTATCCTCAAGTTTAATGCGCAAAGCATTCAAGTCACTCGGGCTACTAGATGCGGATGCAGATAATGAAGGCTGTGAATCAAAATAACTTTGGGAAGGAGATGCAGACGCAGCATTATCTAAAAATCCAAATGGGCTGCTCGTATCAACTGAAGAGGTTTGTGCAACTGGAGAAGTATTAGTTCCCATGCTCCAGAAATCCGTTGCCGGAGCGGCAGTTGGAGAAAGTAATGAAGAGGAAGGTAATTCAGAACTTGCATTTTCATTGAACGAAACAAATCCTTCTTTGTCAACGCTAACCTTCCCAGAAGATTTTATATCTGGCAGTTTGAGAAGTCCTCTTTTATGAAGGAGAGTGTAATCAATCATATCTGGTGCATCAGCCATAAATTATTTAGGAGAAGGTTTTATTTAAATCTGCTTGTTATAGAAAATCTTATAATCTTTGTAGTATAATCTAATTCATGGAAAAACTAGAAAGACTGACACAAACCGACATCGGAGAATTCTATGATTCCAAGGGTAAATTTCTAAAAAATAAGCATGTTATTCCAGTTTGCAAGATTGACACCCTACTAGTACAACATCCCTGCCGAGATATATCTGAACTCCTTGATACAATGGCCGAACTTGATTCTCCATTAATTTCCCGTCGTGCCAATGCATACGTTGTTTCCGACTTTTCCGCAAAGACAAGGCACATTCGCAAAGACAGCGATGAAGTAGACCAAACCTACTCAATCCATGGCATACAATTCTACTACGTTTGTGCAATTAGGAAATAAATTTATCACAATAATACTTTTAAACTAGACTTGCGCGTACAAATCAGGAGAGATAAAAGGTAAAATGATAAATCTTGCAGGTCAGAAAGACGCAGACATTAAGATTCAAGAGGAGCTAGTTTTAGCAGGAATTCCAATTGTCAAAGTGAAAGATGTGAGAAGTGAAGTTCCTTACACTCTTGTTGGTAAGATAGGTAACTGGAATTTTGAAAGAGCATGGTACTACTGGATGGTTTCCGTCGAAGATAGAGGTAAATGCTTATCTCTTGAAGTTGCAGCCAAGATGCATGAAACAGCATATCCAATTCCTGGAGAAATACGACCAAAAATATATGGTGATGTCATACGAGTAGCTGGACATTGTGGATGTCCACATCCAAGAGAATGGGCTTTCCCAAGCCGCGAAGTTATGGAATCAGAATCAAAGAGAACTGGAATAGATTTGATGAACACTCCATATGGTAAACTTGCAAAACTTTTCAATTCTGGAAAGCTTAGGGGAGAAAGGTTCGTAGATAATTATCACGTTGATTCTCAACTTGGATTAAATGAACTAGCCAGAGTACTAAAGTTGCAAGTTGCCTAAAGATTGTTATCAACAATCTTTAAATAAAGCCCTTTCCTATTAAAATCATAAAAAGAGCATGGCTGTCGACATACATAACCTAATAGCTGCAATTAGTCCGGACACATACTGTAAGCCCGAACTAGTTAGTAAAGTCAAAAAGGAAGTTAAAAAATTGCTGGAAGAGGGTAAAAAAGATGCCTACGTTCGTGCAGCAAAGATTGCCCAACTTCGAGCCACCGAACCACTACATGAACAGGACCCAAATAATCCTCATTTTAATGCCTTCGAAAAATTATATCTAAGAAGTCCAGTTGATAAGAGAAATGTTTCCTATGACTTCTTCGGAGAAAACCTGGAGCCAACATATTTCTGGCTCATCGACACAATTGCCAGAGAATATAAACAACATAAGGGCACTGACAAATTGATTGACAATTTTGTTGCCGCTCCCGGCTCGGCGTTCTTCTCGGAAATGGGAATGAAAGCGACAAAAATGCAAGAAGAAGCAATGAAACTTCTTGGCACTGCAAATCAATTAATTAGAACAATACTTAATCTCGTATATGACCTCAAGGAATTCAAAATGCGTCTAGATGTCTATGACCGAATAAAATCAAAGAAGAAAGAAGAAAGAGATGGAGCCATGATGTCTCTTAAACAAATATGGATGGATACGGTAGACGCAAAGAGAGGTACTGGTTCCATAAAAGGACTAGCATTCGGTCAACAGGGACAGTTCGTTACTCTCATTGATGCATTTATGGTTGCCAATGATGAGAAGTTGGAAGATGAGAAAGGAAATGCATTAGATTTGAACGAAAGAGTGCGTCGTCTTCTTCAGCAAAAGATGACTGAATTTCTCATCTGGGCAAAGGAGTCTGAAAAAGAGTTGCGCAAGAGATTTGAGATAGAAAAGTTATACCTGCGTTCGCAAGTAAATGCGGTGCAACTCTATGCCCGATGGGTGAAACCATATCTAAAGGCAGCAAGAGCTTTGGAACAAAATGCTTCGCCATCCTCTTCCCTCGTCACAGCATTTAACACTTCTCTATTTGAACTAACTTTGATGTCCAAAGGAACTTGGGATAATATTGGAGACACTGGAATGGGAATATTACCAAAATCATTTAGAGAACCCTACTATGGAACAAAAACTCGCAAGTTTTTCACAGTTATGATCACTGATATGAAATTCCGCGTTTCCCCTGGCAAAGTCGGACAGAACTATGCCTTCCGTGGTAGACTGGAAGTTGATTTTGCAAGCTATGCCCTCAATACTGATGAACTAGAAATTTTCAAAGATCAAATTGAGAAAGATGATCTGGCAGATGTAATGTCTCTAATGGAAGGCACAACCACCGACAGCCTTGAAAAGATAAAATTAGATTTAGATGAATTTCTAAAGGATGATGATAAGGAAAAAGATAAAAAAGATGAAGATGACACAAATCCATTCTCATCCCTATTTTCAGGATTTTCGAATCCTTTCGAAAGAGAAGAAAAGAAGAAAGAAAAATTAAACAAAATGAAACCTCTAAAGCCAGATAGTGTTGAAGAAAATGTATTCCGTTCACAGGCCGTTGCCCAATCAAGAGGGGAAACTGATAAGATTGTTGGAATGTTCAAGAAGTCCCTGAGTATGCCTGCACTCTAATGGATTATAAACAAAAGTTTGAGCCAAGAGGAAATAAAATTATTCATGGTGCCGGACAAAGTTTGGAAGCATTCACAAACTATTGCAATGCGGTTGGAAAATACAAACCTCTTATTTATATGACTTATGTTAAAATTCACCATATTGATAAGAATATCAAAAAAATAAGGAAAGAGATGAAAGCTTTTCCCAATGTAATCTTGCAAATAGGGTTTAATTTTTTAATTGAAGGAAAGGATGCAACAAAAGAAATAGCAAAAGGGAAATATGACAAAGAACTTAAGAGATTTTTCAAAACTCTTCTTGAAATAGATAAACTAATTTTTATAAGATTAGGGTATGAATTTGATAAGAAGGAAAAATATAATCCAACGGATTTTATCAAAGCATGGAAATATATTGTTGATAACTATATTTCAGAAAACAAGAAAATATCAACTGTTTGGTGTGCCTGTCCCTATAAAGGAACATCACCAGTTGAACCCTATTATCCAGGAGACGATTATGTTGATTGGTTTGGTGTAGATGTATTTGCGGCAAAGCATATTACTAAGAAGTACAAACCAGTAGAAGATTTTCTAATCCTGGCTAAGAAACACAATAAACCAGTAATGGTGGGAGAATCAAGTCCTGCAAGAACTGGGGTGGATAAGGGACAAGAAAGCTGGGACGAATGGTTTAAACCCTATTTTGAATGGATAGCAAACCATCCAAATATTAAAGCGTTCTGTTATATAAATTGGGATTGGGGCAAGGATTGGAAACAACCGGAGTGGCTAAATGGAAGAATTCATGAAAATGAGATTGTTAGAAAGAATTATGTTAAAGAGATGTCTAAATCTAAGTATCTACATAATCAAAATATTAACGAATTTCTAAAAAAGGTTTATACATAGAATAGTAGCAACCTAGGCAATCTTTTTATAATCCTCTTCCCTTGTTAAAACATGGCAAAAATAAAAATAAAAGAGATAAAAAAGGACATAAAGGTAACTGAAATTAATATCAAAGACCTTCCTTCTGCGACAGAAGATTCTTCCAGTTCCTCAGATTTAGAAGGACATTTCTTTTCCGGCTCTGCCGGTGGAAGAAGAATAATGCCTGAAGGAGAAATACAAATAAGAGCGCAGGACATGCCTGAAGTAGAATTACCCATAGATCAAAAAAAGAATGAGAACGTTCGTGAAAAGGTATACGGCACCGAAACAACGACCGAGCAACTCGCCAGAAAGTATGGAGTTTCCACCTCTTCCGGTGGTGGAGGATGGAGTGCCGTTTCAGAAATGCATTCTCCACGTGCGGCAACTCAGAGAAATTTCTCTCAAGATGTTCACACTGCTCCAGACCTGGATAGGAGAAATGCTCGAGACCTGGCTGGCAGAGATGCAACCCTGCATGGCCAAGAACAGCAAACAGAAAAATACGAACCTGGCAGAGAAAACGATGAGCATGCAAAACGAAGAAGAAGTGCATTCTGGTAATATTTCTGTTGATTAATTGTTACTCATCAATAGGTTTAAATAAAATAGTTTCCTAATGCATTCATGGTGGGCACGGATTCGTTATACAGAGGTAGCAATGATGGTTTTGACGCTGAAAAGGGAACTGATTTTGTAGGTTACCATGTACCTTCCGGTGGATTTAGCATGTCAACAATGCCCATGACTGCAAACCAGATTAAGGAAGTTACCGGAAGAATAAATATGGGTCTCAAATCCGTAGAAATGGGAGTTATTCAACCAAAGGTAATGGATGCCATTCCCGATTCACATCTGGAAGAGATAAACAGACTCAGTAAATTGACTGGGGTAGATATGACATTCCATGCCCCGCTGGTGGAGCCAACAGGATTCTCTCAAAATAAAGGACGTTGGTCAGAACTCGACAGAAAACAGTCAGAGATGCAAATTTTAAATTCAATAGAGCGAAGTCACAAGGTAAAACCCGATGGAAATATAATTGTAACGATGCATGCAAGCCAGGAATTCCCCATGCCCGAAACAAAAGTCAAGACACGCAGGCCAGATGGAAGTTTTGAAGAAAAGACGCAAAACATCGCAGTCATGGATCCCTTTTCTGGACAGATAGGTTCAATCCCCACAATAGAAAAAGATTATTTCAAAAAAGATGGTGGAGAGATTTCGCCCCAGGAAGTTATTGATGACATGAATAAGAGAGCTTGGACAGATGAATTAAGTAGCGTAATCAGAACAAAGAGCATCGCTGCTCAGGAAAACAGGCAAGTAAGAGAACTAACCAAAGACAAGAAGTTTGCAGAAGATCCATACACTGCCTATAAAAGAGATCCAAAAGAAACACAAAACATCATTAACAATTTTAAAAACTCAAACGAAGTAAACGACAAGGAAACGGCGCATGTTATGAAGATGATAATTGATTCCGACAGGGATAAGGATATGATGATGAGAAACGTTTACGCACACTTCAAACAAATGTATAACTGGGCAATGGATGATGCACAGAGAACGGATCAAAAAGAAGAAGTTAACAGACTTAGAGAATTTACAAAAGAAGCAAGACCACTCATAGAAAAGTATGAGAAAGGAGAAGCTAGCCTGGATGCATTTTCAGAACAATTGGATAAAGGATTGGACATTCTAAGCACTCTCAAGAAGAATCCTTCCAAATACATTGAAGCCAAGGAGTTTGCCATAAATAAATCAGCGGAAACATTTTCAAATGTGGCTCTAGAATCCTACAAAAAATTTGGCAATACTGCTCCAATTCTTAGCATAGAAAATGGGCCAGTTGGAATGGGAATAAGTACCGGTGAGAATCTAAAGAAACTTGTTGATGAAACCAGAAAGAAATTTGTTGATAATGCACAAAAATCTAAGGATGAAGGTGGCCTGAACATGTCCAAATCAAGTGCAGAAGAACAGGCAGAAAAACTAATTGGAGTAACCTGGGACCTTGGGCACATTAACAT
>JBAXMY010000057.1:0-6532 GCA_037134055.1 archaeon | reverse complement strand
AGTCTTTCCTTCTAGAAAGCCTTAAATACCCTCGGAATTAACTGGAAATATGAAACCATCAGTATTCACAAAGAAGAATGTAAAGATACCTCGCGACGTAGCAACAATTGTCAATAAAACGACCGTATCACAGACACAGTTGAAACAAAGAAAGAACAGAAAGTCAAATTCTACTCTAATTGAAACAATTGATCTAGCAAGAAAGAACAAGGCATGGGTTAGAATTGCTCAAATAATTGGAAACTCAACAAGATTGCACGCAGCAGTCAATTTATCCGACATCAATGCTCTAGTCAAGAATGAAAAAGTCGTTGTTGTCCCAGGAAAGGTCCTTGGTTCTGGAGTATTGGATAAGAAAGTAAGAGTTGCAGCTTTGGCATTCTCATCTTCAGCAACTGAAAAATTAGAAAAGGCAAAGATTGACTTTATTACTTTAGCAGAGGAAATAAAGAAGAATCCAAAAGCTGAGGGCATACTAATAATTGCATAAACATAAAAATGGCACAAAAAACAATCAAACAAAACACATCGGGGAATAACTTTACTGAAAAGATTATAGTACTAGATGCTGACCGTGGAGTTCTAGGAAGAGTAGCAGCATTCGCTGCAAAACAAGCTCTTCTTGGCAAATCCGTTAAAATTCTAAACTGTGAAAAGGCAATAGTTACAGGAAGCAGAGGTTCTGCCATAAAAGAATACATGGCAATAAGAAATAAGGGTGGATCAAGCTTCAAAGGACCATTCTTCCCTAAACACACTGATAAGATTATGAAAAGAACAATCCGTGGAATGCTTCCATACAAGCAAGGTCGTGGAGAATTGGCATTCTCAAAGATAAGATGTTACAATGGCATTCCAGCAGAATTCACGGCTGCAAAGAAACTACTATTCCATAGGAAACTAACGACGGCAACAACTACTCTCGCAGATATAAGCGATAAAATTTAAAAATGATAAGCAAAGAAACAATAGTCTCAGGAAAGAGAAAAACTGCAGTAGCAAAGCTAAGAATAATGGCTGGCACAGGTAAAGTAAGTTACAATTTCCTTCCATATACTGAATTAACTCTATTTCACAAACTAGCTCTTGCCGAACCAATTAGAATCTATGAACGAGAAATTGGCCCAATGAAATATGATATTACCATAAAGACTCTCGGTGGAGGAAAGGAAGGACAAATACAGGCAGCCAGACTAGCCATTGCCCGTGCTCTTCTACAGATGTCATCCTCTGACACTCTAAAGAAGGCATACATCACATACGATAGAAACATAATTGTCGAAGACGCAAGAAGAAAGGAAGCAAGAAAACCAGGCGACTCCAAAGCAAGAGCCAAGAGACAGAAGTCGTACCGTTAATTTCTTAAATATACTTAACTGTTTAGTAGTTACAAATACAAAGGTTTATAAACCATTTTTTGAGTATACTAAAATGTCAAATAAAATTTATAATATTGGATTGGTCGAAGATGACGCAGCAGTAAGAATGATGCTGCCAGAAATATTAAGATGTGATGATATACTAAAAGGTTACAATATGGTTTTCCATGGGCATGGAGATCTATACACTGCTCATACGGCAATGCATACACCCTCAACTTTGGCTAATCCTAAATCTACCCATCCTAAACCAGTGTACGATTTTCTAATAAGTGATGGCAATCTACCAGGACATGAGCGAGGGAAGGCAGTCTGGAAAGATTTCCCTCAAGATGGACTGGAACTTCTTGCATCAGCAGTTTCAACTAGAGCAGTTCGTAGTTCTAAACATGCCTTGCTTATATCTGGAAAAATTCACGACTTTGAAGAAAAGTCAAGAGAGTTAGGAATTCCAGCAATTTGTAAACCAGTAGAGTATGATGCACTTGTATTAGCAGTAAAAACAGGATTAGATTTAAGAGATTAATTTTTAACTAATCAATTCACTTCTTGTCAAACCGTCGAGAGGATTTACAACTTTCTTTATCTGATCATTGGAAACATGAGTGTAAACCTGAGTCGTGGATAGACTTGAATGACCCAACATACTCTGAATTATTCTTATATCCGTTCCCTGTTCCAAAAGGTGCGTTGCAAAACTATGTCTTAGCGTGTGAGGAGTTACCTTTTTATTTATTCCAGCCCTCTTTGCAGTGAATTTAATTATCTTCTGAATGTTTCTTGTAGTAAGAGGCTTATCCTTTGAGAAGATATAGGTATGATTCTTATCCTGCAAGTACTGACTCAAGTCAGTGGCAAGTCCTTCCGATATGGCAAAGATCCTATCCTTGCCACCCTTACCTCTACGCACCCATCCGGTCTTCTCCTGCATGTTCAAACTATCAGTTTTCAAATTAACTATCTCAGATACTCGAAGGCCAGTAGAATAGAGCATTGAAACAATCAGCTTAGACTTATTATTATCAGTAGCGTCAATCAATTTTCTAACTTCATCCTTCGTCAGTACCTCAGGAAGTCTACTTTCTTTCTTAGGCATCTTCACCTCTTCAAATCCTTTCTTAAGAATTTCAGTAAATAAGAATTTAAGTGAAGCAGCAGCAAGCATTATAGTATTTTTACTCTTGCTCTCAAACAATCCGGACAAATATGCCTTCGCATCATCGGAATTCAATTCAACGGCAGGTTTTGTAACGCCCAGAAAGAACTTACCGACGAAGAAACTATAATTCTTTACCGTCAAAGGCGAGAATCCTCTCAAACGCAGTTCTGTCTGTAGCTTTTGCATAACCTCTTCGTTCATGACAATTTTAAAGCGAACCTTTATTTAAATCTTTGCGAAGCAAACCTTACTTTTCCGAGGTTTTCCAAAAGCTCATTTAAACCTTTATCTCTTCCTTTCGTCTCTCAATTGGAACAAATTTTTCTAAAATAAGTTTAAATAATCATTTTTTCTCATGAATTCATGTCTAGAAAGAGGAGAAAGAATAAATATCATCCACCAAAGGGGTATGTGGCATTAAATTATGATAATCTTTGGGATCCAAGATTAAAAGCTGTGGAAAGATGTCCAAGATTAAAAACTGCCAACCCCCATCCCTACATATACTATAACCCTAAAACTAATGATCTAATCGGAAGCTGTGCTCTTTTGAACACAGCGGATATATCCATAAGATGTATGATTCAAAAGGCACCACAGTTTGATTTTCTCTGCCCAATAAATCAATCATATTTTAGAAAGAGTCCAGAATCGGGCGAAGATAAGTTAAGATATCTAAGAACTCGTCTAGTCAATATGAAATCACATGGAATAGTTCCACCAAACTGGTTATATAATCTAACGAGGAAAGTCACCTACTCAAGTTTCTCTCAAATTCCAAGCGATATCTATCCAAAACCAGAGTCCATAGACTCAAAGTTCAGTTTTGGTCGCGAACCAAAGATAAATTTCAATCGAATCTAACTAATCTCCATAAAATTATTAATATTTATTCACTACAATAATGTTTTTAAACTCAGATATGTACAGGATTTTATGGCAGAATCAAAGAGGTTAAAGATGGCAGTTATATCTGGTGCGTCCCACGCAATCAAATATAAAGAGCAGAATCCCCATGCAACGGCCGACGAAATATTAAGGCACGTCACAAGGGAAATTCAATCCATTCTTGACAAAATAGACAGTATGTAATTCTTCTTCACAAAAAAGAACATAGCGCGAGCTCCGTTGGAAAGCCTTAAATATCAAATTTATGTGCGTTTTTCATAGAAACATGGATTTAAAATACAGAATAAAAAGATATAACAAACCAAGAAAAAGCCTAGTTGGCACTCTTTTTAACAATCGAGCTACCCGGGGCGCTCTGGAGTACATGTTCGGAACTGAGTCTGCAAAGAAATTTGCCAAGGAAATAGAAATTAGGACAGAATTTATCGAAGGTGCAGAATCTACCTATATCGAAAAGACAAAATTAAAGCTCGAAGAAGCTGCTCTATTGTTCGCAGGCAAGCTCGTACCTAACATAATGTTCGCATCTGGAATAATGATGTACAATCTTTCAGGTGAAATACCCTATGCAATTTTTGCAATTGGAGAGACAATGCGACCTATGGGGCAATTAATTTTAAACACCACACTAAATTTTGAAAGAAGGCATAGAGAATCAATAATAGAAGACTATGCTGCAGATGAAGAAGCCAGCCTGGGAGGCATGGACCCAATCAAAGCACTTGATCAGGACCTGGACGTATCTGGTGCAGGCATGCATGACGACCTGGACGGAGATGGAGACTGGGATGAAGGTGATGATGATCCTGAAGAGGGATGGAAAGAGAAATGACAACCAAAAGCAAATTTGCCGATTTGGACAGTTTAATAGCTCTTGGCAGAAAATACAATACTCTCATGATGCCTGGGGAGTCTGAGAAAAATTTTAGAAAGAAATTATCCACCATAGTGGGATTAACATCTAAAGATTCTCTTCTTGCCACCGAGATTCTTCTTGGAAAGCCCTATCAAACATTTAACAAGGAAGAGCAGGGCATTTCACTAGCCATGCATGCGCTAGTTTCAGGCTTCCATCGCGCAAAAGCAGAAGTTGAGGGAGACTCTCACTATAATGTTTCATTTGCCAAGTTTACAACCCTCCTAGAGAGAAAAGGATTTGAAAAGATTTTTTCTAAACCTTTCATAGGTAAAAGAAAAGAAGGAAATGTAACGGAAGAATACACAATCTGGGCTGATTATTCTCGAGGAATTCTCGCATCCGCGGAAAGTTATACTTCCGATCCCAATGAAGTGGGATTAAATGATGCCCATGCATATCTGGAAATCTCTCTCCCGGTTCAGATGGAAAAATTAGGAGAATTGGAAAACGAACTTCTAGATCCAATTGTTTCCGGTTGCCGTGCTGGATTAAAAACTGACTCCCAAGGTAATGACATATATATTATCAGAAAAGATATGAGGGATAGCTTTATTGATTTCCTTAAAAATGTAGATGCCTCAGGTTTCAAAACAAACAATCCCTGGAGGATGTATAAAGAACATGATCTCTGGTTAATAAATTATTCCGAGAGTAAGCTTGGAAGCAAGACGTGGGGCAAGAGAATAGAGTCAAAGATATCACAATTACCGGAAAAAGCTAGGAAGATGATTGGCCTTAGCAAATAGATATTTAACGATTCAATCATTCAATAAAACATGTCAAAAGAACCACCATTTACAAAAGAAGAAGTTAGAGAATATCTTGTAGAAAGAAATATAGAATCCCTGGAGCAATGCCTTGAGGAGGCGGGAATGAAGAAAGATGTCTCCTTCGACTTCCTGAGAAACCCAGACGGTAGCATGGTCGTCTTTTCAAAACGCATACCCTTCCTGATTAAACATAATAATCAAAAATATGTTCTAAAAACCTATGAAAATTATGAGCAACCAGAAATTGAAAAGAAGATAATGGTTCATCTTCAAGGTTCCCTAGCTCCAGACATATTATATCTGGGAAAAAACTTCTTTATCGAAGAATACATCGATCCAGCAATATTCTTTCCACTTGATAAAATAGCCGACAACAAAGAGCACAGGATTCCGGATAACCTTGCTCTAACCAATGCATCAAAAATTGGCGGGCAGATATATGCCAAACTTGCAAAAAAACAAGTAATCTATACGCACAATAGATGGATCTATGAGTTTCAGACCTCCCCAAATCGAGATGTGGTTGTCGATTTAGCTTTGGGAAAATTCTTCAGAAGGAAGGGAGACATGAAAGTATTCGATGATATTATCGATCTTGTTGGCAAAGGAGGACTATCGGCATTTACTGAGAATTTATTCAAATATCTAGGAATAAGTGTTTCCGGTAATAAAGAACTTTTTGAAGAAACCAATAGTACCATTGAAAATTTGAATACGGATTTAGAATCAAAACTAAATATCATGAACAGTTGGAATGCTGGATTCTATGGGCTTCGGCAATATCTAGAAACCAGACAGCCAGGTTCAGTCTTGGCATGTTCAAATCTTCTTGCAGAGAATAAAGCCCTGCCAATACAATTTTTACATTCTTTCCGAGATGAATATGTGGGCCTGGGAAAAGCATAAGGAAAACATTTATAACCCTGTTCAATCAAATTTTTATATGCGGGGGTGCCTGAGTGGTTAAAAGGGCAGGACTTAAGATGTCCGTCTTTCGTTAGAAAGATTTTCTCTTGGAGCAGATCCATCATGAGAAATCCTGTGGCTTAGTGCCTACCGAGGTTCAAATCCTCGCTCCCGCATCATGCTCAAGCATGTGCGGGTAATGGGATTAAAATCCCTCACCCGCATTAATAATCATATGAGCTGTGCTTATTAAAAAAACACAAAGCTTTTTAAGGAGAAAATATACTATATTATCATATACTCCCCAGTTTTGCTTCGGCAACGCTGGGTTTATACTCCCTAAGTTTTATTAACTATAATATCTTATATATTAAATGAACATTATTGATCGAGTAATCATTTTTATCGATGGAAGCAATTTTTATCATATTCTAAAAAATATGTTTGGAAGCACTAAGTCATTGAATGACTTTAAGTTTGATAAATTTGT
>JBAXMY010000056.1:0-6598 GCA_037134055.1 archaeon | reverse complement strand
TGCCCGGAATGAATACTTTGCACGGAAGAGTCCCTCCAACATGCATAGGAATCAAACTTGGAAAGCCAAACGTATCCGTATTTGGATTTTCTGGAGATGGAGACGCATACGCCGAAGGATTAGATCACACAATCCAAGCAGCGAGATATAACGCAGACTTCAAATATATAATTCACAACAATCAGGTATTTGCATTAACACAGGGTGAACCAACCCCCGTTACCGAACTAGGATTTAAGGATATGACAGTCCCTCTCGGAGTTAATCTTAGACCTTTAAATCCAATATCTCTAATGCTTGCGGCTGGAGCAACATTTGTAGCAAGAGTTTATGCTGAAGCTTCACAAATCAAGAATATTCTCGAAGAAGCATCTAAACACAAAGGATTTGCTTTCATTGAAGTTATTCAACCTTGCATAATATTCCATAATGACTCTGGATATAAAGAAAGATTCTATAACCTACAAAAAACTGGGCACAACACTGCAGATTTCGAAGCAGCAAAGAAAAAAGCAGAAGAATATGACTATAATTCAAAAACCGCAAAGATACCGCTTGGGATATTCTATAAAACTCAAAGAGAGACATTTGAAGAATTAAAGTTAAAACGAAAGAATTAATAACTCAAAAAGTAAATAATAATATGGCAAAATTAGCAGTTGATCAAAAGACATGCATAGGATGTGAGTCCTGTTCAACCACCTGCCCAAATCTATTTCAAGTTAAAGATGGAAAATCCAAGCCAAAAAAGACAGAAATCTCTGGAGATGAGATAGAATGTGCGAAAAGCGCTGCCAAAGACTGCCCAACCAAATCAATAACAGTTAGTGAATAATTCTACATGGAAAAAGGTAATAAGTTGATAACTAGAGAGATGCAAATTGATGAAGTTATTCAAAAATGCCCTGAAGCACTAGGCATTTTCATGAAATATGGACTTCATTGCGCAGGCTGCGCATTTGCCAGCTGGGAAAACCTCGAGCAGGGCGCACAGGCTCATGGACTTGATGAACCTACAATAAACAAAATGATTGAAGAGATAAATAATTCTCTGAAATAATTACCCAAAATACTTTTCTTTATAGAAACGAATAAGTTGTTCAACTTCTGGAATACATGCCTTGTTACCTATTCCAACCTTAAGCCTATGTTGAACCTTAGCCAGCGTATCCGCTCCTTCCAAAACTGCCTCTTCTATATCCGTATCAGTTATCCCCGTTTCCTTATCAACTATTCTTGATCCTTCTAGAATCATCCTGCCTATTTGCCCAGATTTCCTAAAATAATCATTTATTGCTGCCCTCAAAGCCTTATCTCCCAGGACAGAGCAGTGAAACTTCCTTGCTGGAAGAGTGCCAAGTCTTTCAACTATGTGTTGAGGTTTTATTTGCAAAGCAGAATCAATCTTCATTCCTCCATTTTCACTTACCATGACTGAAAGCATGGATGTTGACGCCAAAGCACTGCCACATCCGAATGTTTGCCATCTCATCTCTTTTATTTTATCTTCCAGCTTATCAATCTTTATCCAGACTCTCATCATATCTCCACATGCCGGACTTCCAACCATTCCAATTCCGTCAGCCTCATAAGTTTCCACATCCTTTCCGTCTAAAAAGTTCTGAGGTTTGAAGAAATGTTCCTTCACCTGCTCTGTATAGAACCACTTCTTGGAATCTACCTTTGCCTTCACGTCCGGATGTGTCTGCATATCAGTCAATTTGAATTCAACCTTATTTTCTTCTTGTTCAGTCATTTGTAATGCTCCATATTCAAGTTCAAGGGAGACATAACTTTCAAAGTATCCACTATTTTAGGTAATACTTGGAGAACGGTATCAATCTCTTCCTTTGTAGTCCTGTTTCCAAGAGAGAATCTTAAACTTCCATGTGACGCTTCATATGGAAGCGCTATTGCAGCCAAGACATGACTTGTCTCCAGACTTTGCGAAGTACAGGCAGAACCGGTAGAGGCATATATTCCCTGCTCATTCAAATGTAATAGCATTGCCTCTCCTTCAACATCCAAGAATGAAACGTTAACATTGTTTGGCAATCTTTCGGTTGGATGACCATTGAGTCGACTTTTAGGTATTTTAAGCAATCCCTGAATAAAATAATTCCTAAGTTCAATCAGTCTTCCAGAATTTTCCTTCCTCTCTGCGTAGGCAATCTCAAGTGCCTTAGCAAAACCCATAATCGCGGGAACATTCTCAGTCCCAGAACGTAAATTGAATTCCTGTCCTCCGCCATGTATCAATGGTTCCAGGTCAATTCCCTTTCGTACATAAAGAAGACCTGCACCCTTTGGGCCATATACTTTACTCCCATTTACAGTCAACAAATCCACATTCAACTTTTTAACATCCAAATCTAAATATCCAGCTGCCTGACAGGCATCAGTATGAAACAAGACTCCCTTCGCCTTGGCAATTCTCCCAATTTCTTCTATTGGTTCAATTGTACCTATTTCATTATTAGCATACATAATTGAAATAAGAATTGTCTTTTCAGTAATTGCCTGTTCAACATCTTCAGGATTTACAAGTCCATATCTGTCAACATTCAAGTAGGTTACTTCAAATCCCTTGCCTTCCAAGTATTTACACGTCTCAAGAACGGCGTGATGCTCCAATTTAGAAGTTATTATGTGATTTCCTTTCCCCATATTCGCGAGAGCCACGCCCTTCAGAGCGAAATTAATACTTTCCGTTCCACCAGAGGTAAAAACTATCTCCTTGGCTGAACAATTAAGAATTCCGGCTATTCTCTCCCTAGCATCGTCCAGAGCATCCTTTGCTTCCTTGCCCTTTCCATGAAAACTACTAGGATTACCATAAATATAAGATAAGTATGGGATCATCTCTCTGAAAACCCTTTCATCCAGTGGAGCAGTTGCCGAATTGTCAAAATATATTTCATTCACCATCCTCACTTTACCCCCATTGAACATAGATTACAATTCTTTGGTGCACCAAACTCTTCCCTATGGATAGAACAAACAATTCTTCTAACATCTGGAAGGCTAATCAGCCGTTGCATCTCGAATAGCATGCTAGTTTCAGAGCCCACAATCTTCTTTGCAGACACAACTATCTCTTTTCTAAGCTCCGGACTAACTTTTATTTTACTCTGTGCTCTTTTTTTATTAAAATATTGAGATATGGCTGGCTCGGAAACATCGAGAAGTGAAGCAATCCTCTTCTGATCTATTCCTTGATTCTTCATTTCAAAGGATATCTCGCGTCTCAGAAATGGTAGAATATTCCAAACAATTATCTCCTGCGGATGCACACCCTTTATTGACATGAAAAGTTAACTATTGTTAACTATTTAAATTTTATTAACAATCCATCTAATAATTCAGAGTTCAGTATGTAATTTTTATTCCCCTAGCTTTTTCTAGAACACCCTTACCACCAATTGGAATTTTAGTCTTAACTGCCTTTTCCACATAGGCAAGAACCCTTTTCTTCCTTTCTTCCAGAGGAGTACCCTTAGCCAACAATGGTCCTCCAATACATCCACCAATGCAAAAGTTTGCATCCAGGAATTTGACATTTTTATCAGGATTCTCAAGAAATTCAATCACCTTTGCAATTCCATCAATGCTCAAGCTTTCTTCAGGCTTTAGAACCTGCTTCAGATGTGCAGTTTTAGCAAGCCCTCCCGCAAGAGGATAAACCTTAGTATACTCATTATAGAACATATCAAACTTCTCACCCTTCTTCTTTCTAGGTTTTACACCATGCTTATCAAACAATCCTGGAAGTTCATCCATTCCTATGGCAAAATCAACATCATTCGTTGTTGCAGCCTCAAGTTTCTTATTGTTACATGGAGCGAAAAATACCACTTTATGATTTGGATAATATTTTTTACATATCCTAGCCATCACAATCATGGGAGAATGAACTCTAATCATATTTTTCTCATATTGTGGGAATCTAGCCTTTATTGTGTTCACAACGCCCGGACAAACAGTTGAAATAATCAAACCTTTCCCCCCAGCTTTTTTTATAATTTTATGGTATTCATGATTTACCACTTTGGCGGCAAATGTCAACTCGACCACCTTGTCAAACCCGAGATCTCGTAGTTGAGTTATAATCTGAGGATAATCAAATTGAGCGACGAATGCCGGAGCCAACATAGCCACCAGAGGAATTTTACGCTCCAGTGCCTGTTCCAACTCTTTTACAGAACCCACAGGGACCTCTCTTTTTTCCATAAATATAGAGATTTTTGAGATATTTAATCCTTATGTTCACTCATGAGCTTTGGATATATTCAGAACGCCCCAACCGACAACACCCTTATTTGTTTAATTTCCAAAGGGTATAATTCAAAAAGCTAGCAAAGCCGACCCAAATAAAGTAAGGAATTAGTAAATATCCTGCGAATTTATTTACATAATAAAAATATATTCCTGTGCTTTTAGTAAAAGGAATTCCAGAAGCAATATACAAAAGTAGGGCGAAGCTTATACAAGTGATAAACATAACTACCAAACTTGGTGAAACAGATGGATATGAGGTGATGGACTTCGTACAGCAAATAAAAAAGAGAATAAGTGGTCGAGAACCAGACTATGTTATATGCAATAACGGAAAGATAAGCGAATCTCTTCTAAAGCGATACAGAATAAGGGAGCATAAAATAGCAGTTCCAGCAAGAGAGAATTCAATAAAAATTCTAAAAAACAAACTTATTCTGGCAGATGTTTGGACAAGCACAGAGCACAATTATATTATTCACGATAAAGACAAGTTAACAAAAGTCATATCTAAAATAATAAAGAAATAAAATATTACTTAATCAGAAAAGTTTTAGTTTAAAACAATCTAGAAGACTTACTCCGAATTTATCAATTTTCATATTTATCTGCCAATTCTCCAAACCGCGAAGCCTTGCCTTCTTGGCTGCCTTGACAATCTTATGTTCTGAACCTCTGGGCTTAGGCACAACAAAAGGCCTAGCTAGATAAATGTTGCAAAGTAAGACTATCGCCCTACTGCCCTGCCCAATGGACTTGGAAATATCTCCAAAATGTTTAATCATCCTATCAAAACTTACAAATGGCGCATTATTTTCCCTGTGATCCCTGTGTCCTTCAGTAGGAATTATCATCAGAGGAGTTTTAACCTCAAGATAATCCTTCCCATTGACCAAAAAGTCTATCCTAGACTTACCTAGAGTAACTTCTCTTTTCAATTCCTTAACTTTTCCAAGCATGCCCGTCAAAGCATCAGATTTAGCAAAGAATTCAACATACTCATTGGCCTTCGTCTGATTAATTCCAATCCAAGACTTTTTTTTCTTTGTAAGCTCATCAAGAGAGAATGCTTCTACTGTATATTTTGTCTTTCTTTCAGGATTCTCACTTCTAGAAAGCAAGCACGGCACATCCGCAAAAACCATTCCTCCAATCCTTCCAGTAGAAGGACAATGGCATTTCTCCGTCTTTCCATCAACCTCCACAATCATGATGAACCGATTTGGCCTAGATTTAATCAATCCCTCAATGAGTGGTTCTCGAAACAAGTATTTCATACCTTCTTTAATCAATGAGCGTTTTTAATGATTGTTAAACTCAGAACGCCCAAATCTAAAATATAATTCTCTGAACTCAGACTACTTCTTTCTAATTTTACCAATAATTAAACCTATAATAATTCCCAATATGATCAAAGTCAAACCCAAATATGCTGGACCTCCAATAATACAAAAAACACATTTGTAACCTGCGAATGCTGGATCTCCAGAATAGTTATTCACCGAGTATAAAATTCACATAAATTTACAATCATTTGACTTATCAAGGAAGATCCTCCATTCTGAACAACATCCACAAAAAATAAAACTACTAAGAATATAGAAATTATCAATCCCATTATCCCGCCTTTAACCCAACTTGGCCATTTCTTCCATCCCATTACTTCTTACTCCTAATTTTACCGATAATCCAACCGATAATCGCACCAACTATAAAATACCACATGGTTGATAGAACCATGCTCCTAAAAAAACTCACATTGATGAAAGGTAAGAAATCAACAACCAGACTGATGGGATAGGTTATTAACGTAAGAGCTTTGACAAAAAGATTATAAATAGTTCCATGAGTATTTCCTCCAAGAGCAAGTCCAACTCCTAGAAGAAATAATATATCCAAAACTACTGATCCGATAATTCCGCTCTTAACCCAACTTGGCCATTTCTTCCAACCCCTTATCTCTTTTTCCTTTTTTCCTTTTGAAGTTTTACCTCTTTCTTTTTGAATTAAACTCCAAACTATATAAATAATAATTATTGCTACCAAGATGCTTATCAGGTTATCTATATAATAGTACAATGGAGTAGATCCTGCAGTAGAATAACTAAATGTATCAAAAAATATTCCGAGATTGAATGTTAATTTACCTAGAAGCAAACCCATAATTATTGAAAGTGCAACTTTCCAGGTTGTTGGTTTGAAATTCATACATTAAATAATTGAATTGAATATTTAAATCTGTCCGTCAAAGTCCAATTCCCATTTACTCCCCAACCGACAACACCCTTATTTGTTTAATTTCCAAAGGGTATAATTCAAAAAG
>JBAXMY010000055.1:0-6645 GCA_037134055.1 archaeon | reverse complement strand
GGAAACAGAAGCTCTGGAGGAGGCGGTTTCGGTGGAGGCGGCGGTGGCTTCGGCGGTGGTGGTTTCGGAGGCGGTGGAGCTGGAAGGTAATTCTTATATTGTAAAATAAATCACATAAATCATTATAAACTTTAACTGTTCTGGAAAAACTATGGCTGGAAATAGTTTTGGATATTCATTTAAGATAATGACCTTTGGGGAATCTCACGGAAAATGTGTGGGAGTAGTTATTGATGGATGTCCTTCTGGATTGGAATTGGACTTGGGAAAAGTGCAGGCGGAGCTCAACAGAAGAAGGCCTGGACAAAGTGCGGTGACTACGCCCAGGAATGAGAGGGATAGGATAAAAGTGTACTCTGGTTTGTTTAAAGGGAAGACTACTGGAACTCCCCTGGGTTTTATGATTTCAAATGAAAATGTTGACTCTGGAAGTTATGAGAATATATCTGATAAGTTCAGGCCAGGGCATGCAGATTACACATATTGGAAAAAATATGGAATACGTGACTGGAGAGGTGGGGGAAGAGCCAGTGCAAGAGAAACTGCAGCAAGAGTTATGGCTGGAGCAGTGGCTAAACAGGTACTTGAAAAATATTCTGGAATTCAGATATTCGGAGCTACTGTTTGTGTTGGAGGTATTGAAGCGAAGGCTCGAGACTACAAATATTCTGAATCAAACATACTTAGATGTCCTGACTCTGAAGTCTATGAACTGATGATGGATCGAGTGAGGAAAGCTAGATTGGCAAAGGATTCCATTGGTGGTGCTGTGGAAGTCGTTGCAAAACATGTTCCTGCTGGACTAGGAGAACCGGTGTTTGATAAGTTGAATGCTGTTTTGATGCATGCACTTGGAAGTATCGGTGCTGTTAAGGCAGTTGGCATAGGCAAAGGCAGGGAAGTGGAGAATATGCTTGGCTCCGAGTATCAGGATCAGAAGGTCTGGGTAGGAAAAGAGATGTGCTACTTTAGCAACAATGCTGGAGGAATGGAAGGAGGAATATCCAATGGGGAAGATGTAGTTGCTAGATTATCTGTAAAACCAACTCCAACCCGGGCAGGAGTTAAAATGACTTTGCCAGATGAAAAATACAAGAATGAGGATGTGATAATCAAGGGGAGACACGATCCAATCATTATGCCTCGACTTGTGCCCGTTGCGGAGGCAATGATGGCCGCAACTTTGGTGGATTTCCTAATAAGGCAGAAAGCATATACTTTCAGAGGTTAAATCCAGAAGATTTATAAACAAAAATTCTATATATAATCATGGCAAAATCTAAAATGCATTGGGGATGGTGGGTATTAATCGCCGTTGTTGTAGTTCTTCTTCTATGGATTGTTGCAGCATACAATGGTTTCGTCGTTCTAAATCAAAATGTTAATGGAAAGTGGAGTGAAGTTGAAAGTCAGTATCAAAGACAGGCAGACTTGATTCCAAATCTTGTTTCTGTAACTGCTAGTTCAGTAAAGGCCGAGACTACATTCGTTAAAGATGTCACTGCTGCTAGAGCTGCTTGGGCAAATGCACAGACAGAACTTGCTAAGGACGCTGCTGGACAGCAAATGAGCAATGGAATAACTGCATTCGTCAATGCGGTTGCTGAGAATTATCCTACTCTTCAGGCGAATAAGCAATATGCTGCTTTGACTGATGAACTTGCTGGTACGCAGAACAGAATAACTGTTGCAAGAGGAAATTACATTACTGCAATACAGGCATATAACACGGCAACAATGAGATTCCCATCGAATATAATTGCTGGAACCTTTGGATTCGCACAGAAGGATTATTACAAAGCAGCTTCTGGAACGACAACGCCAAGTTTGGGTAATGCAGTTTTACCTTAATTAGAAATTAACATTATTCTTTCATCGATTCAGTCATAAAAGAGTATTTATGTTCCTGGTAGGCATATAGGATCTCATAACTTTGGATGTAGTGTTGGAATTTCTTTCTGGCTTCGCTTATGAATGTGTGAATTTCTTCCTGCGATTCGGTTAGGACATAAACTAGATAGTCCCAGCTGCCGAAAAGTTCGGTTGCCCAGAGAATCGATGGATCATTTTTTATGTAATCTTTGAATTTTTTATCTTCTTCCTTGCTTCTACCTGAAGCTCTTACTAACAGGGCTTGTACTGAAAAGTTTAGAGTATCAAAATTAATTACTGGGCGGAATTCTAATATGTATTTTGCCTGGATGAGCTTTTTTATTCTGTAGGATACTCCGTCTTTTGTTAAATGCACTTTTCTACCCATTGCCGTCAGGCTGGCATTTGCATCCTGTGATAGAATGTAAAGTATCTCCAGATCTTTTTTATCAGGAATGTATTTTTTTGTTTCAGTGTTAAAGTATTTGGAGAATGAAGGGTCATTCTTTATGTTTTTTATCAGCGGAATTTTTTCTGGAATGTCTTTTGGAAGAACTTCAGAGCGTAAGGTCTCCAGAAGGATGCATGGGAAATAGTCTACCATTTTTGTATCCTTGGTAAGCAAGAAGAATTCTCTGTTGGCTTCGCCTGGTGACTTTGAATTTATTGAAAGCTCGTAGTTCCATTTGCCACTATAGCTAATCAATGCGTTAACGTAATCACTGGCATTACATCTTTGGACGAACTGGGATTCCGATTCTTGGGGAATGTTAACGAAATAGTGATATGGCTGGTATCCTAATTGCCTGACGTTGATTAGTGCTCTTGAACCAGTTATTAGATTTTCTTTCTTCATTACATTGATTCTATACTCTACGGATTGACGAGACATGCTCAGAAGCTTGGCAATTTTACTAACTGGCAGGCGAATGTTATGGCATAGCAGGCCGAGTATTTTACGGTCATTTTTGTGGAAAATAACCTTTGATTTCTTACTATTATCTGTAATTAGTACCTTCATACTGTGGAAAGGCGAGTTTTCTTTAAATATTTTTGCTTTTTTACTATAAAATGGTTGAATTGTTTTATATAAATCAGAGTATTCTATAGATTAGGAGACAAAGAAAATGGCATTCAAAAGCATCGGATATTGCAGCGGCGAACACTCATCTAGAGATTCTTCTACTAGTGGAAATAGTTCCAGAGTTGAAGGACAACTCGTTGCTAGAGTTGGCAGTGCTAGGCAGGGTAGGCCTTCAAACAGTGCAAGGGGAGAGCACGTTGAAAGATTAATTGGATTAGATAATGGAGTTCTAGGATACAATCTTGATGGGAAAATGTGTTTGATGAGAGCAAAGAAGAATGATCGTGGTTTTGATAGCTATTTGGCAATGCCTTTCACAAAGGGAGTTACTGAAAGAGAGAGTGGAAGAACAATGTTGATTCTTGGAAGCACGGCTCATCATGGAGAAGCAATGGTTGGACAATTTGAAGGAATGGTCTGGACTCCAGAATCAAAGGATGAGGAAAAAATGTATGGAAATTCAATAAGATGGATTAATGTTGGAGACTTGAGATCTGGTTTTGTTGGACTTGATTACAATCCTGCTGCTCATACAAATGCAGGAGTCGCCATTTCCGTAAGGGATGTTCAGTTCTTGGCAAATTCATTAGTGGAATTTGGTTATGATCCAAGAAAAAGATTATTCTTGCTTAGACCTCCATACATTGTTGAAAGTGAAGATGGGAAGAAGCTCAGAGAGTCAGGATATGAAACTCTCAGAGATTTCATTAGGTACGATGGAGGTAATGTACAATGAAAGTAACAATCGCGGGTTGCAGAGGATCATTGCCAGCACCATCGGGAGCTGACTTGGATGGAGAAGAATTCAAGACTTCAGAGTTTGGAGGAAACACAACTTGCTTCCTTCTTACTGCAGATAGTGGAAAGAAGATGATTGTTGATGCAGGCACGGGCATCGTTAAAGCTGGAAGGCATTTGATGAAGCATGGATTCGGAAGCAAGGCTGATAGAGAATTGGACATTTACATTACACACACGCACTGGGATCACATACAGGGATTTCCATTCTTCGTTCCTGCTTACATAGCTGGAAATAAGATAAATATGTATGGAGAAATGAAAGTCACTGGAGATTTGGGAGATGCTGTTAATAGATCTGATCCCCCAACTCAACATTTTAATGGCGTATTGAGTTTATCAGGTTCTGGAATGTATCAAGTCTTAGCTGAACAGCAGAATCCTAGAAATTTCCCTGCTCCACTTGATTACATGAAGGGACTACGCAGGTTCTATGACTTCTTGCCCGGAGCAACTCTAGGAAATGGAAAAGATTTGGTAATTGAGACGACTGGGATAAATCATCCTGGAGGATGCATTTCATACAAGTTCATCGAGGGAGCTGGAGAAAGTAAAAAGACAACTGTAATCTATACTGACTTTGAACATGTTGGTACGCCCGAAGAAGATAGGAGAGTTATTGATTGGTGGAAAGGTGCAGATCTAGTGGTAGCAGATGGGTAGTATGAAATTGGCTCAAAGGAAAATCTATTTATGGAAGGATATGGGCATTCTGATCCATTCAGAGATGTGGATTTTGCAAGAAAAGCAGGAGTTAGAAATATGATAATAACGCATCATGACATAAAATCTCAGGATGAGTATTTGAATGGCCTGGAGAGGCGAGTGCGGGAATATGCGGGAAATGATGTGGAAGTTGTATTTGCTAGAGAAGGATATACTGCCACAATCTAATAAATACAAACCCTTTTAAACTGACTATCTTTGCGTTTTTTATGGGTAAATTAATTCCTGAAAAACTGTATGCATTGGTAGATAATTCTCATATTCAAGAAGTCTATTCAAGAGCAAGGAAAGGACTGGAGAAGTATGTTTCTCGGATTGAAGCTAGATGGACTCTTCCCGATACTCCTAAAAATATCATTCGTACTCCAATTTTTAGTTTGGACTTGGCTCACGAAGGCAGGAGTTCATCTCATTATGATATAATCTTAATGGAAGATGGTTCTAAGTCGGATACGCAGGCGCGCCAGTTTAAGGATAGGGATGGAGCCAATATAGGTATAAGTTGGAAGCTTTCTAAAGAAAAAAGAATGAGTAACCTCCTATCTGCAATCATGGTGATGGAAATTGGATATTACTTAAACGATGCTATTCTTAGAACACCAGGGATGGAGTATCCTAATTCATTGTATTTGAAAGCTGCCGCAGAAATTATTTCTGGGTTAGAAAAAGATCCTAGAAAGAAGTAATAAATTAGAATTTCATTTTTCTACCAAACTTTTTGGCAAGTTTCATCATTGTCTTTTGGTCGAGAGTGCCGGACTCACCAATATTACCCTGTGAAGACATCATTTCTTTAAGAAGACGGTATTGCTTAATGAGCATACGAATGTCTGTGGTTGTCGTACCTGAGCCCTTTGCAATTCTCTGCATTCTCGAAGTTTGCTTTTCAAGAATTTCTGGATTTTCTACCTCTTCTTGAGTCATGCTGTTTATTGCATGTTTCCAATTCTTTGTTTTTTGCTGTTGTGTCTCGAGGGCTTTCTCAGGAATCTTTGCTTTGCTCAATCCAGGAATCATTCCCATTATTTTATCCATGCTTCCAATTGATTCCATTGATTCAAGTTGTCCTTGCAAATCTCGAAGGGTGAATTTGCCTTCCATCATTCTTTTTTGAGTTTCATCCATTTTGTCCTTGTCTATAACTGAATGAATTTTTTCCATCAAGGATTTGAGATCTCCCATTCCTAGCAAGCGAGAAAGGAAGGATTCTGGATCGAATGATTCTAAGTCCGATGGCTTTTCTCCTGTTCCAATAAATAGGACTGGGGCTTTTACTTCTGCACATGCAGTAAGGGCGCCACCACCCTTTGCCGTAGAGTCCATTCTTGTAATTATAACACCTGTAATGTTAACTGCTTCCTTAAATGTTTGAGCTTGCTTCTTTGCTGTCTGGCCTATGTCTGCAGGCATGATTAAAATTGTTTCAGTAGGATTTGCAAGTTTAGCAATTGTTTTTATTTCATCTATTAACTCGGAGTCCAGAGCGTCACGTCCTGCCGTGTCAACAAATACGAGAGAGTATTTTTCCATTTCTTTTTCATACTTCTTCCAAATTTTTACAGGATTCTTTTCTTCTTTATCTATGAAACAGGTAATGTTTAATTTCTCGCAGAGTTGGCGGAGCTGTTCAGGGGCTGCGGGACGATGGACGTCAAGGCCGATTGCACACACTTTTTGTCCTCTCTTGCCGTAGTAGGATGCAAGCTTACTGATTGTGGTTGTTTTTCCTGATCCATAGAGGCCAAGCATCATGAAGACATTGTGTTTCTTTAGCTCAATTTCGCGGGCAGTGCCAAGAATGCCAATGAGTTCGTCATGAAGTAGTTTAATGAGGTGTTCTTTCTTTTCTATTCCTTTAATTCTTTCATCCAAGGCAGATTCTTTTATTCTCTTTGTAATCTGGATGACTAGGGGGACGTTTACATCTGCTTCTATTAGGGCTCTTTGCAAGTCCTTTACAATGGAATCTACAAGGTTTTTGTCAAGAAAGATAGCATTGGCTATCTTATCTGTTGCCTTCTTTAGTACTGAAGATAGTTTATCTAACATGATAAAATTAGTCTTTGGGGAGTATTAAAAGTTTGGGTTTCTAGATAGCCAGGGCTTTAGCTTTCTCTATTTCTTGTCTCAAAAAGGCCGGTTCGTGGATTCTATACTCTAAGATT
>JBAXMY010000054.1:0-6830 GCA_037134055.1 archaeon | reverse complement strand
TCTTCTTCAGTATAGTGTCAACATTGGAATGCTCGTCATTGCAGGCATTATTACTCTTCTGATAACTCTAGTTCAAAAGTATACTACGGATCAGGCTCTTCTAAAGCAAATGAAAGTTGAGCAGAAGATTCTTTCCGAGGAAATGAAAAAGTACAAAGACCATCCAGAAAAAGTAATGGAACTACAAAAGAAGCAACTCGAGTTCTTACCAAAAACAATGGAAGTCACCACAAGGCCGCTCATCTTCACTTCCGTACCAATCATCCTCTTCTTCAGATGGTTCAATGATTATTTTGCAACCAATCCTCAACATGTCTTTGGTCTAGGATGGATATGGGCTTACTTAATAATTAGCATAATCTTTTCAATAATATTCAGAAAAGTCTTTGATGTTGCTTAGGAACTAATTTAATCTAATTTTCCAGATTGTCTAATAGACTCCTTTGGAAGAATTGCACATGCACACAACGGCGTTTTAACATCACTATCTTCTTCAACTATTCTATGCATTCTCACTTCTATTATTGCACCATAATCTACGATATTATATCCGTTTTGCATCATTGGAGAATTTGTTTTTTTATCCCAGCCAGAAGCAATTGATATGCATTTTGTGCTTATGGACTTATGAACAACATAACCTGGAAGAACTATTCCTACTTTCCCAGCAGGGTTCTCAGGAGTCAAGTATCTAGAAAGGCAAGAATCTGCAAATTCTCCCCTACCCTGCACAACCGTATTCTCATCCAACATTAATTCAACGAGAGAACCAGCATTCAAACTTGTTCTGTATATCTCAGAAGCCTTTTCATCCATATATTTCATCATGCTGGCTAATATTTAAATCTGTCTCGTATTTTTCCAGGAAAAATAGTGGTAAAATTACTTAGAAATTTTCTTCAAATCATCGCCGTTCAGTCGAACAAGCTGACCATCTGCAATCTTAACATATCCAACATCAAACCTCTGAAGGTCAAAGTTCTTACCCATAATCTCTTTGAATATTTTAAGAGCAAACTTAATTCCCTCATCTATGTTCATACTTTCATCAAAATCTTTTCTAAGCATCTCTTTTACTTTCTCGTCATTCTCACCTATTGCATTTGCAATGTATGAAAAGTAATTGCCCGTAACGTCTGAAGTGTAAAGATGTGCCTTGCCCTTTATTACTCCTCCAAGAAGGAATGCAACTCCAAATGGCCTTGCTCCACCATACTGGGTAAACATCTGCATTTTATCAGCAATCATTCTTATTACTGAAACTGGTTCAATTGGAGAACCATAGGTAATTCTATTCTGCTGTGAAATAACTTGAGCATGGTCGACCAGGATTCTCGCATCGGAAAGGATTCCAGCAGCTGTCGCAACGATGTGCTCATCTATCTCAAAAATCTTATTGGCAGATTCGGGAGCAATTAGCTTATCCCTTACTCTTCTATCAGCCACTATAACAACTCCATCCTTGCAAACCAAGCCAATACTTGAACTTCCAAGTCTAACTGTCTTTTCAGCGTATTCTACCTGAAGTAGGTGTCCGTCCGGCGAAAACATAGTTGCTGCACGGTCATAGCCCATTGCCTGATGTTGCATTTCTGTTGGTATATCCATCTTTAAAATCCTATAAAAGAATTTATTCTAGTTGCTATTTAAGCTTTGCGAAACAAAATTAGACAATTTTTATCTATTATTCAAGGACGATTCAAACTCATAACAATATTTATATAATGGGATTTATTCAGCAGGATATGGCAAATGTCACAGCAAGAATGAAGGTGAAGGGCAAGCAATATGAAATAGAAGTTAATCTTGATGAGGCTCTAAAGTTCAAGGCAGGTAAGGGAGATATCATGTCTGCTCTGATTATGCCTCAGGTTTGCTATGAACTAAAAAAAGGATCAAAGGCATCAAGGGCAGATTTAATGGATGCTTTTGCAACGGATGATGCCTACGAAATTGCCAAGATAATTATCACCAAGGGAGAAGTTCAGAAGACTCAGGAATTCAGAGACACCGAAAGAGAAAATAAAATCAAGCAGGTCATCAACCTCATTCTGCGAAATGCAGTTGACCAAAATGGCAGACCATACACTGAAGATAGAATAAAAAGGGCAATGGACGAATGTCACGCAAATATAGACAACAGACCTGCCGAGCAACAACTTACAGACATTGTAGAAAAGCTAAAGACAGTCATCCCAATCAAAGTAGAAACAAAGAGAATAGAACTCATAATTCCAGCACAATATACTGGACAGGTATATGGACTATTCAAAGAGATAAAAGAGAGCGAAGATTGGCTTGCCAACGGATCTTTGAAGGTGACAATCAATATACCTGCAGGAATGCAGTTAGATTTCTATGATAAACTTAATAACATCACCCACGGCGCTGTTCAGAGCAAGGAATTAACTCCTAAATAACAATTAATACTCTAAAATTTAAATACTCCTATAAGTATAATAAATCATGACTAAGAAAGTCTATAATGTTGATGAGCAAGTTATTGAGATAGAATTGAGTGATAATCAGATAACTGAGATTATAGATAAATTAAAAGAGCTAAAAGAAAGTAAAACGCATACCCACTTTTCATTAGATAAACAGCACGAATTATTGATTCATCATAAAGGGGATAAATTAAAATAGAAAGTGACTAATGAATTTTCACACAACTCTTCCTAGATAAAAGCTTTCAGAAAGCTTTTTAAACCCCCTTGGATAACAGATTTTGTAAATACAGAGTGAGAGAGTCAATTTATCTCTAATCTGATAAAATTTCACACTAAACTACCATAAAATGAAAAATATGATTAATGAGGCACACGAAGCCGAAACTGGAGCACCTTCTGGAGAGTCCGAGTCATTGGAAGTTATTAAAAAAAGAAAGATAGTTGTTCCCGGCGAAATTATAGTTTCTGGAGAAGATTTCCTACCAAGTGAAGGCACAAGAAGAGAGGGTGAAAATGTTGTTGCTGCAAGATATGGATTATCTGAGGAAGCAGGTCGTGTAGTCAAAGTTATTCCAATAACCGGATCATTTATTCCAAGAAGAAATAATGTTGTTATAGGCCGTGTCGTGGATATAACATTTTCAGGATGGCTTGTGGACATAGACTGGGCACAATCCGGATTCCTTCCAATTGATGAATCTCCAAAATTCATTAATAAGAATGAAATGGATCAATTCCTAGCCATAGGCGATACAGTTGCTGCAAAAATATGGTCAGTAAAACCTAAGGGACTTGATCTTTCTCTAAATAGCAGAGGACTTGGCAAACTTGAAGGCGGATTCATGTTTAGAATAAGCCCAAATAGAGTTCCAAGAGTAATTGGTCGAGAAGGAAGTATGATAAACTTAATAAAAGAAAAGACTGGATGTGAAATCACCGTTGGACAGAATGGATGGATTTGGATGAATTCTGAAACTGTTGATGCAAGCATAAAAGCAAGAAGGGTAGTTGAATTCATAGCAGATAACTTCTCATCAGAAGGATTAACTGAAAAGGTGGAGGAAATGTTAAGTGGCAATTAAAAGAGAATCAGGCAGAGGTATGACTGAAATGAGAAAGATGTTTGCAAAAGTCGGCGTCGTACCGAATGCAGACGGTTCAGCAATTTTCGCATTTGGTGATACGGTAGCCATCGCAGCAGTATATGGACCAAGATTACTACATCCTCAACACATGCAGGATCCTTCAACAGGAATTCTTCGTGTTAACTATGACTTACTTTCATTCTCTGTCTATGATAGAAAGAAACCAGGGCCATCAAGAAGAAGCCAAGAAATTTCAAAGATGACTGAGTGGGCTTTACTTCCAGTGGTTGATCTAAAGCAATTCCCTAATACCGTTGTAGATGTTCAGGTATATATAATACAAGCAGATGCGGGAACAAGAACGGCAGGAATTAATGCTGCTTCCATGGCTCTAGCACATGCAGGATTACCTATGAAAGATTTAGTTTGTTCAGTGGCCGTTGGAAAGCTAGACAAAGACATAGTTATGGACGTTGACAAGTCAGAGGAAGATTTTGAAGGCGGAGAAGGACCAACAGACTTCCCAATTGCAAAGATGGCACAGTCAGATAATTACACTCTTCTACAATTAGATGGAAAAATTCAGCCAGAAAGAGTAAAAGAAGTTCTAAAGATGGCAAATGAAGCATGTGATAAAATCTATGAAGTTCAGAAAAAAGCACTGAAGGAGTTTGGTTCACAATGAGTTCCATGAATGTTTCAAATTTGACAGTAAATGCTCTATCAAAGATGTTCTCAGAAGGAAAGAGATTCGATGGAAGAAAATTAACAGACCTTAGAGATCTTACCGTTGAATACGATGTATCCAACAAGTCTGAAGGAAGCGCACGTGTCAGACTCGGCAAAACAGAAGTTATAGTTGGAATAAAGATGCAAATCGGTACTCCATACCCAGATTCACCAGAAAAGGGAAACATAATGGTTTCAGGAGATCTTCTTCCTATGGCCTCACCAAGATTTGAATCAGGACCTCCAAAATTCGGAGCAATCGAATTACCAAGACTCGTTGATCGTGCAATTCGTGAGTCAGGAATGATTGATCTAACCAAGCTAGCATTGGTACCTGGAGAAAAAGTATGGACTGTTATGATTGATATCTATCCAATAAATGATGATGGAAACTTGATTGATGCTGCAACAATCGGTGCCGTAGCTGCATTAAAGGTTGCAAAGATTCCAGTTCTTGACAAAGATGGAAAGATAGATTATTACAAACCATCAAAGGAAGCTTTGCCTCTAAGGAAAGGAACATATCCATTCTCATTCAGCTTCTACAAACTTGGAGAGTCCATAATTATGGATCCAACAAGAGAGGAAGAGGAAGCCTGCGATGTAAGAATTACTCTGGGCATTTCAAAGTGGGACAAGGATTACATGATAAACTCCTGTCAAAAGTCTGGAGAAACACCAATGACTTCAAAGGACTTGGATATGATGACCAAAATACTTCCAGAGAAGTACGACGAAGTCAACGAAAAACTTAAAAAGTTTTTTTAACTTAAAATAACATGGAACAACAAACATTCACAAGATATGAAATGGCAAGAATTCTTGGTGCAAGAGCTCTACAAATCGCAATGGATGCTCCAATGCTTCTTAAGATAAGTGAAGATGAACTGAAAATAATGAAATATGATGCATTGCTCATTGCAGAAAAAGAATTCAATGAAGGCGCACTTCCAATAACTATCATAAGACCAATGCCAATAAAGAGAAAAGATAAGCTTGCAGCCATAAAGGAAGAGAAAGTAGATGATGAAGAGATTAAGAAGAAGGAAAAGGAAGTAGAAAAGGAAATTGTCGCAGATCCAGATGAGTACAGTCTTGTCAAGGATGAAGAAGAAACAACTGAATTGGAAACGCACGCAGAAGAGCAATAATTTTCACATAAAATCTTTGTAAAAACAAATACCCTTAAATATCTTAATTCATTGTATCTATCATGTACATTAAAGAGGTTCATGCACATCGCATAAAAGATTCTCGAAACGAGTTTACCATAGAAGTTTCTGTAAATGGCTGTCATGCCTCATCACCATCAGGTAAATCAAAAGGTAAATATGAAACTCCAAGCTATCACAAAAGTATTGATTGGAATACTCGTGCAATCAAATCCCTGCAGTTCAATTTCCAAATTAATTCATTCTCCGACCTAAAGAAAGTCGAACATCAAATCAAAAAGCAATTCAAACTCAAGGATGCAAAACAATTTGGTGCCAATGCATTATTTGCATTAGAATCAGCAATTCTCAAGGCTCTAGCAAAATCCCAAGGCAAAGAATTGTGGCAAATCATTAACGAAAAAGCGAAGCGCATGCCAGTACCGGCAGGAAATGCCATCGGCGGCGGATTGCATTCTCACAATAAGGAGCATCCCTCTTTCCAAGAGTTCCTTCTCATACCAAAATTCTCATCCATAGAAAGAAATGTGCAGGCAATGGATAAAGTATACACTGCATTAAGCAAGAAACTGCACTCCAAGACAATAAACGATGAGGGCGCCTTGGAAACGGACAAGAATGAAGAACAAATCCTGGAAATCCTCAGCAAATTTAAGGAAGTGCGAGTTGGAGCAGATGTAGCGTCGTCTTCCTTATTATGCAAAGGAGATTATCAATACAAAAATAAAATATTAAATAGAAATGCACAAATTCATTTTATCAATTCCCTAATACAAAAATATAATCTATTTTATGTCGAAGATCCTCTGGATGAAGAGGACTTTTCAGGCTTTGCAAAAGTAAAAAAGAGAAATCTTGTGGTGGGAGATGACCTTACAGTCACACATCTCGGCAGGCTAAAGAAAGCCGTCAAAAGCAAGTCAATCAATGCAATAATAATCAAGCCAAATCAGAACGGCAGTCTACTAGAAGTCCAAGAAATATTTAATTTTTGTAGGAAGCATAAAATAAAAACCATTTTATCCCACAGGTCAGGAGAAACAATGGATGACGCATTGGCAGACTATGCCTTTGGCTTCCAAGCCGATTTCATTAAGTGTGGAATCGCAACGCCCTGGAGAAAAGCTAAACTGAACAGATTAATTGAGATTGAAAAGTCAATATGCGCAAAGGAATAACCTTCTCCACCGATGGGGACAAGATAACCAGAAAAGATATCAATGCATCTTCTAAATTAGCAGAGGATTTTTTTCAAATGGAAACAGACCCAAATCAATTTCGAGCAACGCCGGAAAATAGGGATTGGACTTTCAAGAATAATGAACATTGTCTAAATATGATTAAAAATGATGGCAAGGTAATTGGATTTTCCTTTGCCCTGCCATGCACAACAG
>JBAXMY010000053.1:0-6942 GCA_037134055.1 archaeon | reverse complement strand
CTAGAGCCATTGCCCTAGATGTATATCAAACTCTAATCCCTCCTCCAATGCCCATTGACCCAAAAAAGGAATTTCCAGTTAGGAAAGGCTTCAGAGAATTAATGGAGAGATGCAGAGAAAGAGATGTGAAGGTTGCAATAACTTCAGACATGCCTTTGGAAATTGTGCTGGAGGATTTGAGAGATTATGGAATAAATCAAGAGCAGTTTTACATGTTTAGGAGATTAAATCAATGTCCTAAGGACTTTTCTTTGATAATCAAAGAATGTGAGATAAAACCGTGGGAACTATTTGTTATTGGTGATTGCATATGGAAAGACATGGAGGGAGCAGCGAGATATGGTGCAAGAGGTTTCCAGGTTCCAAAGTACGATTTCAGAGATGATTCATTTGATTTGAATAGTATTGTATTCTAAAAATTTAAGTAAGAATTACTTTTTTTGTATATTCTGCTTCCACTCTGGCAATTTCTTTATTGAATTTTCTATGGGTGCGTGTGTCCTGGTAAATTGCAAGACCTATGGCTGAGAAGAAGAATCCTATGGCTGTGAAACCAAATGCAATTAGTGCATTGTTGTGTAGATTGTTTATTTTACCATTGTACTCATCTCTCTGAGCCATAATTGGATTTTGCTTTCTGTTGTTGGTTATGTCAAGTTTTGTTTGTAGCAAACTTGAATCTAATTTGCTAGCCAGAGAATTAAGATTCTTTGAGACGGCAGAATATTCTTCCCCCACTAGATAACTATTCGACCCAGATTTGGCTTGTTCGCCTAGTCTAACGTCAACATAGGTAATGTCATCTTTTAAAGCCGAAATTTTAATAAATTTTGAGGTGAGATCTTTTTCTACCTGCAATGCCTGGGCTGCCCCTTGTTCATAGGGATTTCTTGCCATCCTATAAACTGAAGAACCTAAGCTGGCAAGACCGAGAAGTGCTGAGAGACCGGCTACTCCTAGCAAACTAAGAGTTACATTTCTATTACGAGAATATTCTTTAAGTGATGTTGCGCTTAATTTTGATAGGGCTGCGTCATATTCTGCATGCTTAGCTATTTTTGCATCCCAATCTATTCCAGAAGGTTGGTCTGCCTTTGCTGCAGCTAATGGTGCTGGTAATGGTGATTCTGTTGTCATGTTTTTTCTCTGGGAAGGGCATATTTAAGCTTTTTGTTCTAATCTAGTTAGACAAAATACTTTTTAGTACTCTAACAACTTCTGGATGGGTATTTGTTTCCAATATGTTCAAATGGAGTAAATCGACGCCCGAGCAGGTTCCATTTACATAGAATTCCTGGGCTCCGGAAAGACGAGCATTCTCAGCAAGAACGACGCCATCACCATCTCCCAAATCCATTGAACAGCCGGTGCCAATTATATTATATGTTGGCACGGAAGGAGAGAAGTCGGTGTTCAATTTATTCAAAAATAAACTACCCTGGGCAAGATCATTACACTCTGCCTGAGCTCCGAATAGTGGACAAATGGAAAGGGTGTTTCCAGCTATTCCATTGTTTGGTGTTGCCATCATGATTAACTTATCAACGCTTTCATTTCCAAACAACTGCAGGTACCTGCGAGAAACGAGTCCACCCATGGAATGAGCAACAATGATTATCTTTGGCTGGCGGGTTTCATACTTTAGTTTATCTACCAGGGTTTTCAATTTAATTGCATAGCTGTCTAGATTCTCACTCTTTACTTGCACGGGAAGATAAATTAAACTTGATTCTTTGAATACATCATAGTAGTATGTTGTTCGTAGGGTGACCGGAACTCCAGACCTGCCCAGTCTGCCTGAAATATTTGAGAGTTGATCGTACAAAGTCAACTGCCCCGCATTTAGAAAACCCTGACCATCTAGAGCGTCCTGGATATCTTTGAACGTGTTAAGACTATATTCTGCGGAAATTCCTTGACTGAAATCGTGTCCATGGACGAAAAGAATTGGATAATTTCCCGGAACCTGGCCACATTGTTTGCAAACTCCATAGACGCAACAGCTTGGAGTTGGAGAATTGAGAATGAATGAAGAGTTGGTATTTGGCAGGTTCAGTTCTATTTTGGAAAGATTAAATTCCGATGTGTAGTTTACCTGCAAACTACCAATTGACAGGGAAGAGTAGTTTAGGGAAGAAACTATGTCTGCCTTTGCTGATGGGGAAGAGTATTTTGTGAAATTATTTAGAACAGCATTGAAATCTAAAACCATTCTATTGAATGCTGGAAGATCGGATTGGTTTATTCCTCTGGATAGTATGACTAATCTAGAATTAAATATTGAAAGGTTGTTTACCAGTGAATTGTATATTTCTAGGTCACCATTTATCTTTAGGTTTAATGAATTGAAATTCTCAATTAGATGGGCTTGAGAATAATTTAGTGAGTTTAGAATTTCATCTATAGCAGGATAGTCGTAATTTTGCCAAGGGAGGTTAACTTTGGAGAGGTTGGTTAAAATTGATGAAGAAAAGTAGGTAAGGTTGTTGAAATCGTAATCCAATCGTATTGTGCCATTCAGACTATCAATTTGTGAGCGTAGATAAACTAGATTTGAGTTTATTCTAGAAATTGAATTGAATGAAGAGTAAACTTTCTCGGCAAGTGCGTTTGTTGCATTATTCTGTGCTTCATTTGGGCCATACTCTAAAGTTATTAGAACGTCCCTCGACACTGGCAAGCCGGTGGTGTGGCAGATGAATGTTTCTAAATTCCTGCAGGACAGTGTGAACCTATACATTTCCTGTCCTGAACCAAGTTTATTGACAGTCAGTGTTTGTTCTTTGCCTAGAGATATCTGACCAATGGATATATTTCCGCCATTGATTGATTGATTCTTTGAAACATCCAGGAATGAATATTCACATTCCGTGGTGCAAAGAGGACTTGTAATCTTGGACATTTTAAAGCTTACATTGGCATTTTCTCCATATGCCAAAGAGAGATCGCGAGTGCTTGAATCTACTTGTATAACTAAATCATTTCCAATTAGATATTTGACATAGAGGAAGAGCTTGAATCCGAGGAATGCAAGAATGAGGAGAAAGACAAAAATTCCTAGAGCAATCATTAATTTTTTCTTTGTAAAAAAAACCTTTTTAGCCATAGCACTAGTAGGTTTCTAGGTATAAAAATTGTTTTATTGTCTTGGAAAGTATTATAAAGAGAGTTGGGTTAGAATAATCATGGCACGTGGAGAAAGAAAGGAAGCTTGGTTTAGGATATTGGTTGCTATAATCTCGGGCATAATACTTGGTGTTTGGAGATATCTAATCTGTTTATTGGCCCTAGTTAACTGGCTAATAACTGTCTTTAGTGGGAAGAGAAACAAATCTCTTGCCGAATTCTCAGAATATTGGAATACGGAGTCATATAAATTCTTAAGATATCTTACATTTGTTTCAAACAAAAGACCTTTCCCATTCTCAACTATGCAAAGAATGAGCAGGTTTGGATAGATTTTTCTTCTTTTGTACTCTCTTCATTTCAGATAAAAACAATATTTATATACTCAATAGCAGACAAAATTAGAGAGGTGTTAGCACCTCAGAAGCTTATTCTGAGAAAAAGGAAAATAAGAAAAATGGCAGAAAATGTAGATCAAGTATCTCAGGTAGGGCTTATGATAAAATATGCTGCGGACGAATTGCTGACACTTCCAGTTTTCAAAGACCGCAAGGTAAGGCTTTTTGAAGTTATCCCTGTGCAAACGGAGAGGGGAGTAACTGCTGGTTTGGAGTTGGACACTCTTTTGAATGGAAAAGGATTTTTAGGAATGCATTTCGGAGAGAAGAAGAGCAGAGTGCAAGAAATAATGAACATTCGAGCAACTCCTGGAAACAATGTTGCAGAATGTTATGCTTGTAGAGAATATGGCTGGAATGTTAGACATGCTCTAGCCATGTATGAACAGGACAAGGAAAGTAGAATGAAAGTTAAGGTGTATAGAGTGCCAGCACTTAAAGAGTATGAACGAGCAGAAGGGCCAAGTATGTTAAGACGCCTTTATGTTCCGGGAGAGAAAAGATAATGGCAGAAATAAAACCAGATAGATGTACCCGCGTAAATATAAAAGAAGGAGCAAATAAGGAAATAAGTGTTGTTTTGGACCAGGTCAAACTTATTTTAGATTATGTTTATCCAAGAATTTCGGTCAATATACAAAAGAGCTTGGGAGATAGACCTCGGAGTTGGAGGGATAATGTAGACATTGTTCCACCAGTAGCCGGCAAACAAGGTGCAGTTGGAAGCCTTGAATTTAACACAATTGTAGGTAGTGAAAAGTTCATGTATATGGGTCCTTGGGTGTATAGAGATATTACTCAAGACATACTTATTGTTAGGGCCTATTCTGAAATTGACATGGCTCATTGCTATATCAATCGTGATTTTGAAGCTGAAGTCAAAGGTGGATTGCGCAGTTATGAGGCAGATCCGAATCATACGTTTGATATAGCAACTACTGTCACACCTTTTGAAATAATGAGGCGTAGAAGATGCTTAGGTTTTGAAAAAAAATGGTATGATGGAGCGACTAGATAATGGAATGGAGTGAAGAAGACAGGAAAAGACGATTGGCTCAAACAAAAATTATAAATCGATATGTTATGGACAAATTGCGTGACGACAGAGCCGTAAGAGCTAATTGGGTGCGCATTATAGAACTTGAACCCTATCTTTTCGAACATGAATTCCATGCTGCCGTTGAATTTGATAGGTCTTTCAGGACAAGAGAAGGATTGTTCGGTAAAACTATTGAGGGAGGGATTGTTGAGAGAGCTTTTGAAATTGAGACTGCTCGAAACGGAGATAGTCCTGAAGCGAGGTGTAAGATAAATCCCATCTACTGTAAAACAATTGTTGCTGCACTTAAGGAGTATTCACAAAATCAAAGCAAAGATTCACAGCTCATAATAAGAAGATACATGATGCCTCTAACGCGGGGGAAAAGAATAGAAACCTTGGGACCTGGGAGAAGTATTTATGTTTCATTGCCAGAATTTCACGCTTTGCTTTGAGAAGCAAGATAATGATGAATACTCATTATCGTGTAAGAGTTGAAAGTACAACTCCTGAGAAGCATTTAGATGGACTTGAAAAGGTTCTGGGAGTATATCATGGGCTTGCCATTGAACCTGGGCCTGATGGAAGGTTGAATGCAGGCTACTTTGGAAGATTTCAGAGTTTGGAATCAACAAAGGAACATAGAGTTTACAAATTTATTCCATATGCGCAGGATATGAGTCCTATGCATAAGAGTAGAGCTGCTATCGCTACAACTAAAGAAGCATTGGAAGCGGTAGTTTCATTCTTTGCTAGAAACGGATTTAAAGCAGTAGTTGGCGGGACAAAATAATGGCACACGAAAACAACATTGATAAAGAGATTGACAGTAGAATAAAAACTATAGTATCGTCTTAATAGTTGAGATGAATTTCTTTGCGTTCTCAACGGATTCGTTGGCGAAGAAAAGATTGGACTCTGCTTTGATATTATAAACAAATCGGCCTCTCTTTCTTTTTTCATCAAAGAATATCTTTAATAGCGATTCGGCTTTGTCCAGTGCATTATCATAAATCTGTAAAAGTTCCTGGCTTAACTTATTAGTTTCAACCAATTTCTTAAACTCGTTATATGTATGCATATGTTCCCGAAAGGCTGGTGTTTTAATTCCCTTATTCAATAGATATGCCTTTGCACAATAGAATATGGAATAGTATGCATGAGTTATAACTGAATTGTAAAATGTTTTTTCTTTAGGTATACCTAAAAATGCCTTTACTTCGTCTTTAGTTGACAAGTCTAGGTCTTTTTTGGCTAGGAGAAATTCGTCTTCGGCCCTGTTCAAATATATTTTACCCTCTGAATCCATTATCAATCGCCTCTTTAAGCAAATAGTAATATCCTCTTGCATTTCTTAGGATTATGCGGTTTTTGAATATTTCCTTTCCAAAGTTCTCATCCTTGGATTTAAGCATGCCCGTAAAATCATCATGATTGAAAACTATGTTGTGAAATTCAGGCTTTAGAAGAGAAGTGATGCTATCTATGAGTTTTTGTTTTTCAACTTCATTCTCCCGAGTTATAATTACCAGATCTATGTCTGATGTTTTTGTTTCCTTATCCTTTGCATAACTGCCGGCGACGAGAATTATGTCTTCTTTGAACTCCTTTCTTTCCAATATCTTATCAAGATTTGCAACTTTCTTGAGGAGGGCTTCTTTTTCATCTAGGAATGATAGATATAGAACAGTTTCTTCCCCTAGGGAGAGTCGTACTTCGTTTGAGTTTCCTATTTTTTCTATTTTTAGTATTCCTTGCTCTTTCAAATCCATGACAGATTCATAGACTCTTTGATATGACTTGCCAGCCAGTTTTTTCATTAATTCTCGAATTGTTGCTTTTAGAAATACGTTTTTTCTATAAAGATTCAAAATTCCTAGCTGATTTTTTCCAAGTTCTTTCATTTTCCTACTCTTTAGAGCATTATCCTATTATCCCTTATTTGAGATAGTATTATCTCTATTTTGAGATATTTAAATCTGCCGTTTTCAGGACTTTAGGGTCTTATCCTTTAATGCTTTCTTCAATTCTTTGAGCTTGAAATGACTTGCTAAGAACTTTATTACTTCTTGGAAGGATACTGGCTCAGCTAACAATGAAGTTATATCTTTATCCCATCTGTTCTTAAGCATTTTGGCTTTATTGAACATTTTTAGGACTGAGAATTCAACATCTGCTTCTTTGCACTTTTTCTTTACTAAGTCCATGTTAATAGGAATGTTGGAGTTGATTATCTTATAAACATCAAAATGGTCTCTTGGTTTGTTTCTTTGTATTGTTGCCCTTACTTTCTCTGCAATTAGCTCATCCTTAGCTAAAGTGTTAAAAGAGAAATCTGGGATGAACGGAGAATAAAAATGAGTTATCCTATGACTCTCG
>JBAXMY010000052.1:0-7011 GCA_037134055.1 archaeon | reverse complement strand
CATTAGACCTCCGCAGGGCAAGCATTTTCAGTTTTATGTCGATTTTGTTGCTGGAAAGCTATCCATAGAAGAGTATTTTGAAAAGCTTAGAAATGCCGCCAATAGCAATGCTTCTGTTTCTTCACTTAGGGAGGCTTATTCGGCAGGTTATCTTAAACATAGTAAGATTGATGAAAAAATGATTAATCTCGCAAAGAAACTGAAAGGAAAATACACTCTTGTTTGCATAACCAATACTAACCTTTTACATATGACTATTAATAAGGAACGTGGTCTTTTTGATGTATTTGATAAGGTTTTTTCTTCTACGAACTCTAAGAGACTTAAGGATTTTTCTTGGTTTAAGGATATCCTATCAGAGTTGAATGTCAAGGGTAAAGAATGCATTTTTGTAGATGATTTAAAAGAAAATATTGAAGAATCTAGTCGTGCTGGAATAAATTCTATTTTATTTACTAACTATGAATCTCTAGTCAAAGATTTGTCAAAACATGGAATTATTATTCAATGAGTCGTTTCTTAAGTAAAATTCTTTATTATATTAGAAGCAAAACAATTAAGAATAATGAAAACTGCATTGAATTATGGCGTTAAAAAATCCAAACGAATATGAGAAAGGAAAGACAATTGTTTATTTAGTTAGACATGGAGATAGAGAAAAATCAGATGATATGAATTCAGGAATGACTCTTCCAGGACCAGGATTGACTGCGCTTGGAAAGAAGCAGGCAAAGTTTGCTGCATTGCAATTTGTAAAGATAAAGGATGAGATAGACTCGCTGTATTGTAGCGAGATGACTCGTGCTAAGGAGACGGCAAAGGAGATAGGAAGGAAGATTGGAAAGAAGCCAAAAGTTGTTAAGGGGATTGCGGAGATTCATGGTTCTTTTTTTAGAAAGGAGTTTCATAACTCTTTTTTCTGGAGAAGTATCCCAAGATATCTTGGAGCTAAGAAGGCATTGAATAAAATCCTTGATAAGAATAAGGGAAAAGTTATTGTTATTGTAATGCATGGGCATCTTATTCATGCACTCCTTGGACATAAATATGGCCTCTCTTTAAAGCAAAGGCACCAGCTTCATACTACAAATTGTCATTTCTATAAGCTTAGATTCGATAGACGAAAATTGGTTAAGGTTTATTGTATGAATGCTGGGACAATTTAATATGATGGAAGTAGAAGTTAGGGGAAAAATATCGGGAAGTTTTGATGAAGCACTTAGCATGATGCATGAAAAGACGAAATTTGTAAAGACTAAGAAAAGGATTAGCTTGATTTATCTTAGAAATGGATTTGTTAAGGACGTGCGAAGCATAAGAGATGATCATGTGGACCTTAGAGTGAGAATTACGAATGGACAGGCAACTCTTGTGATGAAACATGGTGCTTGGGGTGGAAGTGATGTTAGAAGAGAGATTGAAATACCAATTGAAAACGAGAAGTTTGAGGATACCGTGGAGTTGTTGCATATATTAGGATTAAGTCAAGGAGTTATTTCAGTAACTGAAACGAATGTGTTTGACTATAAAGGTGTAGAATTCGCATTCGTTAAATACGCTAATCAGGATGTAAATTACTTTGAGGCTGAGAAGATTGCCAAGAAGGGGCAGGATACCAATGCAGTAATGAAAGAGATAGAATTAGTGTGCAAAGAGCTAGATTTAAAGTTGATTCCTGAGGAAGAGATGTTAGATATAATGAATTTAACTAATAATGCTCCTGGAATGCAATTTGATTTTACGAAGATGGATATAGGGGATGTTAGGAAGAGATTTGGAGAATATTTTAATGGATAAAGTAATGAGATTTAACAGTAAGGCAGCACTTTTTGAATATATTTGCAAGAAATTTTCTAAGAGCCAGCTTATTCTCGTTCGTGGTTCAACAGCTTCTGGCAAAATCAAGAATTTCTCAGATATAGATGTTGAAATCTATGGTAAAAAGGCTAAACCATACTATGAATTTGTTTTATTCAATAACAAGTTAGTATTGATAAGTGTACAACAATATACTTTCGTTTCTGGAAAGGAAATTAAATCACCGAGGGGCGTGCGTGTGCTAAAGGGAGAATTAAATGATAAAATCAGAGCAGATATGTCCAAGGACAGGTATAATCTAAAAGAAAAGATAAAGAGAGAATGTCAACTAACAGTTGATTTCTTGTTGAAATATCTCCGCTCAGGGAATTTAAAATATCTAAAGTGCGTGCAGAAAAGAATCAAATGATTGATTTCACAAAACTAAATAAAAAGTTTTTAGAACCCGAGAAAGCTAAAGGTTGCGTAATTTTAATTCCAGGAATGAGTGGTTCTCCTTTGAATGATGAAAGGTATGACAAGATTGAGAAAGCATTGCTTGGTAAGGGATATGCATTTCTGCGTATAGAGTTCTGGAATAATCCAAAGGAATTGAATAATTTATCATTGCAAGAGCTATTCGATGCCATTGACCAGGCAGTAGCGTTTGCAAGAAGGAAGTACAATAAAGTAATTGGACTCGGAAAAAGCTTTGGAGGAGGTTTGTTGACTGCACATCATGAAGGATTTGATTCTCTCATGCTTCTATCGCCAGCATTTAGATTTGGAGAGAATGAAACAATCAGCATTCTAAAGAACGTGCCATTTTCGCAGATAGAAAGCTTAGCAAAGTTGGTTGTTGATAAAAAATTATTGAATGATATGCCTAAAACACTGATTATTCATGGAACCTCGGATTCCGTAGTAAGCATAGACAACTCAAGAAAGATGGCTAAATCAGCTAGCAATTGTAAACTTATAGAATTACAAGGTCAGGATCACTCCTATACCCAGGAAAACGGCATGGAGCAAGTTGTTGAAAATATTTTATCTTTTTTGGTTTAAGGATTATTTCTAACTAGTCGATATGTTTGCATTGCTTTTTTCATAATTGCCTTGCCTGCCGCCCCCCATTTACAATATTTGAAAAAATCCTGGGGATTAATGAACTTTCTGTCCGGAATGATTCCCTTTGCAGGATCAATTTGTTGTTCTAGAATTTTGTCAATAAGAGCGAAGTATCTTAATTGGTATACAACGTTCTTTGACTGTCCAATTTCCTCTACTTTTTGATATCCCAAAGGAATGATGTTCTTGATGGTGACGCTGCCTTCTTCCATTACCTCTCTTTTGAGTGTTTGAATCGGTTTTTCTCCAGGTTCTATGGTTCCTCCAGGTAGGCTCCAGTTTTTTGATGTGCGAATAATCAGGATTTTACCATCTCCTCGGAAGCAGGCACCATATGCTTGTGTTAATGGTGCAATTCTCGAGAAATCAGGGTTTCCATACCAGGAAAGTTTGAATTTCTTTAATTTATCAGTTTTGTTCTTTCTGAACATTATGTATTTTATGGGGACTTTGTGTTTCATTTAAATTTATTTAATTTGATTAAATTTTCTCTAAGAAATTCTTTAACTTCAGGTATTGGCTTATACCCTAAAAACATTTCCCCACTTTTTTCACCTTGCCCAACTAACGTTTCTATAAATTTATTTAGACCTACTTTTGGCATTTTTAACGCAGAAACAACTATTTTTGTGATATTCATGAAAGCAGTTTTAGTTATCTGATCATAATATTCTCGTTTTCTACTAACGAAAATATTAGGGGTAGTCATTGCATTCAATGCCAACCTTTTGCCCATTTTTTTTGAATCGAGAAAGTCAGAATTTTTTATTATGTCTGGTATGATAAATTTGTCATCTCTATATTCGAATCCTCCCCCAAGAATAGCATCCTCGAAATCTAATTGATTGAATAGTAGTTTTCTGCGGTAGGGAACTTCGTTGTCTATTGGCAAATCATATCTCCTATGTAATTTCTTTGCAAATGTGATTGTTTTATCAAGCTCCGATTTAGTGAATGATTTACATACAAACATAAGGTCCAGATCTGAGAGTCTATTATTCTGTTTGTATGCTGCTGAACCATAGATTAGTGCAATGAGGGCTCTGTCTCCGAACTGGTTTTCCGTAAATTTTCTTATTTTTTTAACAATCTCTTGAGGGATCATTTTCTCTAATCTCGAGAGGCCAGCTCACGCCGTATCCTTCTCCGTAATTGTGTTTCTCGGTTTTTTTGTACTATTTCGGTCATTCTTTGATATCTCTCATTTATGATTGATTCTTCTATATGGTCTGGAAGTTGTGAAGATTTGGTATTACTTCTGTCTCTATAGGCTGTCGCAGTTATGTAATCAAAATTGGATTTATCTAGAACATTTATAGTTTGTTTAAAATCTTCTTCTGTTTCTTGAGGGAATCCGACTATTAATTGTGTATGCTTAAAGACTGCAGGATAATCTCTGTCTATTTCTGAGAAAACTTCTGTAAAACGGTTCATATTTTGGGTTCTATTCATCAAAGAAAGTATCTTGTGGCTGCCTGATTGAAAAGCAGAACAAAGATAGTATATTCGTCCAGATTCAAAATGCTTTTTAAGGTTCTCGAAATTCTTAATTAATGCATCTGGATCAACGTATCTTAAAGCAATCCTTGGCTCTCCCGGTAGTTTATCTAGGGAATCAATCAAACTAATCAAATTAGTTCCAATGTCAGCACCATAGTATCCTACCTCATCACCCAGCAGGACAATTTTTTTGAAACCCCGTTCTAGTCCTTCTTTAACTTCGCTAACAATTTTTTCAGGATTTTCGCTTACCAGACTACCTATTGCAAACTTGGTTGCACAGTATGTGCAGTTTTTTGCACAACCAGAAGAAACCTTTATCTCTAAAAGATTTTCTTCTTTCCAGAAGTGTCGGCCCTTTGTGAGGTAGTCGTAAATCTCTAGGAATCTCTTTGTGCCAAAAACTTGATCAAGTTTTTTAGATATTTTTAACTGCTCTAATTCAGCCGGAGTGTACTCTATCTCTGGATCTCCAAATGAATGTTCTCTTGTTGCTCCGTCTGTATAGCTTATCTTTTCAATACCTATCTTTGCATCTATTAAATCGTTAAGTATATATGGTTCTTTTGGACCGAACATTACCAGTTTATTACTAATCTTTTTTATTCTTTCAGGGTTTATTTTTGGCAGACATCCTCCAACAAGGATTTTCGCATCTTTTCTCGATGTTTGAACAAGTCTCTCTAGAGCTTCAATAGCTTTATCTTCGGTCCAGTTGACAACACCACAGGTAGTCATAAGTACAAACTCTGCATTATCGGGACTAATTGTTTCAACAAACCCATTTTCTCTAAAGAATTTTGCATATCTCTGAGTTTCATGTCTTAGAACTGCACAACCGTTAGTTTCTATGTATACTTTTCTCATGAGATAGAATTTTCCATTCCTCCATTGCAGTTTTTTTTAAACATTCTATAAGCTCAGTTATGTCTTTTTCAGTTGTCAATGGATTGCCAATCATCAGTCTTTGAACTTGGAAGTTTTTCTCTCGGCCTGCACCAATTTTGTTCATAAAGTCATCGATTTTAAATGTATGCACATAAAACTTTCCCTGTTTGAACATTTTTTTCTGAATCCTCAAGTTAAGTTCATTGATTAAGATTATTGTCTCTTGGTCATCAATATTTAATTCTAATTTTTCTTTTGATTCTTTTGGAATATATATGAATACTGAACTATTTATGATAACTTTATTCAACAGATAAAATCCTTCTTGTTTTTTTAGTTCATCTTCAAAGTATCTTGCAAGCTCATGTCTTTTTTCTATAAGTTCTCCTATTCTTTCCTTGCCAAGGTTTTTAATCAAGAACCATACTTTTAGACTATCAAATGCTCTGCTTCCTAGGAATGGTGTTATTTGACCAAAAGAATATTTTTCTTTAGTTATCAAATCGCTGACTCCAGAAATAGGTTTCAAATCAGCAGGATTTTTAACAAGCAGATAGCTGCAGGGATAGGGAACAAATAATACTTTATGTGGATCGATTGTGATTGAATCAGCAAGCTCTATTCTTCCTAATCTACTCTTTAGTTTATCGCTGAAGCAAAGAGAAGCACCATGGCATGCATCTATGTGGAACCAGATATTCCCTTCTTTTGCTATCTCCGATAGTTCTGCGAAATCATCTATTGCCATTGTTCTAGAATCTCCAGCATAGGCTATCAGTATGAATGGAATATCTCCAACTTTTTTACATTCTTTTATTTTATTGATTAAATCTTTTTTATCTATCTTGAATTCATTTGTTGTTTCAACTTCAATAATGTTATCTTTTCCAAGTCCTAACCAGGACATTGCTGCTTTAGATGTATAGTGGCCAATCCCCTTTGGAATAAACATCTTTAATTTTTCTGATTTATACATCCCGCCTTCCATTGAAGAAGGTCTTGCCCTTTCTCTAGCTAGGAGAACTGCAGAAGTATTTGCCATAGTTCCTCCAGGTACGTTAATCCCTCCAACATCTAATGAGGTCTTAGGATTCTTTGTGACTTCATATCCTAATATTTCTCTCAACCAGTTTATCACAGTCATTTCTACAAATGTGGCCGTGGGTGAAGTATGTATTGAGTTTATTAGGTTTTGATTTAACATTCCGGAGATTATATGCCCACACATTGCAGCTGTTGAATTACCACAGTCTGGGAAAGCCATAAAATTTGGGCTAGAAAAGTTCACCGAACCATCTATTATTTTTTCTTTGCATTCATTTAGAACCTTGTCTAAATCTAAAGACTTTTTCGGCAAGGGCTCAATTAAGCTAGTCATTATGTCTTCTTGCTCTTTGAAGTGAACTACACTTTTACTTTTATCAACTTTAAAATCCAAACCCATTTTCAGAGCCTTTGTTAAGTTTTCTATATCTGAATAAGACAAGAACTGCCCCTGGGTGAAACCATATTTCATGCATTTATAAGAAACTAATGGGTATTTAAATAATGTCCTAGACATTTAGGCAGTTTTAGTATCTGTTTTAAAAAAACTTTTTTAGGTCTGTTGGTTCTGAAAGCTTCTCAGTGTACTCTGCGAGTTTCTCTTCAGTCATTCGTGTAAATAGAACCTCATTTTTCCCTATTGTGTGCTCTCTA
>JBAXMY010000051.1:0-7097 GCA_037134055.1 archaeon | reverse complement strand
CCTCATCGCTAGGCCAGTCGAAGCCGACACCGGCCACCTTTTTCTGTACCCGGTAACCTAGAGTTTTAACGGCTGCATGTGAACCTGGACCAATTCCTATGCTTCCAGTCTTTGCTCTTGTTCTGACAAATAATCCGGTAATGCCTAGATCCCTTGCTCGCTCTGCAGCTTTCTTTGCTACGAACATTGCAATGGTTGGACTTGATTTTAATCTGCTGTGCTTTGTAACCATTCCACCAGTTACTCTGGACAGGGTGTTACCTGCCATGTCTGTAATGTGAACCATGGTGTTATTTTGTGATGAGAATATGTAGGCAATGGCATTTCTTTCTGGCTTTGAGGGCTTTGTTTCTTTTTCTTCTGATTCTGCAACCACTGCGGCTTCTTCTTTTTTATCTTCCGCTGCAATTTCTGGAGCGATTGTCTGAAGTTCTTTCTTTTCCTTTACATCTTCTTTTATATCTTTTAATGTCATTATGCTGTCTCCTTATTTTCTGCTGATTCTTCTGATTTTACTTCTTCCTTTACGGGCTTCAGTTTTCTTTCCTTAATGGAAATTTTATTTTCCAATTCAACTGGAACGATGAAACTTGGTACATTTACTACTTTTCCGTCGACAAGTACCTTCTTGTGAACTACGAATTGTCTAGCTTGTCTAGGTGTTTTTGCAAGACCATTTCTTACAACGATGCTTGGAAGTCTTCTTTCCAAAAGATTCTCAATCTTCAGGTCCAGAACGTCTGCAATGCTCTTGGTATTCAATCCAATTGCCTGAAGCTTTCCGAATAGAACTTCCTGCTCAGCCACTGGGGCCCTTGCAAGAACTTTTGCTCTTGTTCTGAAATAATTAATCTTGGCAATGGTTTTCCAAACTTCTTTCTTATTCTTAAGTGCATATTTTGCAAGAAGCAAATTTTCCTCTGCAATTCTTGCCTTCTGATAGGCCTTCTTAGGTCTTGCGTATAAATTACTCTTTCTTATCATTCTTCTTCTTTATGCCTCCCGATTGTGTCTTCTTTGTTCTAAAGTGAGATCTTGTTCTTTGTCCTCTGACTGGAAGTTTAGCTGCGTGTCTCATACCCTTGTAACTTCTTATTTCCTTAAGTCTCTTGATATCGAACTCACGCTTCATGTCCAAGTCGGTACCGTAGAAATGTCCTGCTTCTCCCGTTTCTGGGTCTAAACGTCTGTTCTTCATCCAATCTTGAACTGGAAGAACTTTTATGAAATCTTCTATCTTATTTAGATCATCTTGAGTTAATTCGGATATCTTCTTTCCCCTTGGTAAACCCATCTTGAGACATATGGCATTGGAGATTGACCAGGATATTCCTTTAATTCTTGTTAAACCTGCATAAATATTTCTTGAACCTGGAATGTCATAGCCGAAAACTCTGATAAGCATTTCATTGCTTTGCTCTTGAGGACGTTTAGATTCTTTTTTTACTTCCTGCTTTGCTGACTTTGTTGAGTCTTTCTTCTTTTCTGGTTGTGATTTTTCTTTTTCTGCCATTTTATTTTATGAATAGGTTGAATCTTTGTCTTTCCAAAAGCTCTTCGACGATTCTTTTTTCGATAGCCTTTTTAGGGTCTGGAAGATTTGACACTCTTGCTTTCATGTCCTCGAAGGATTCGAAAGGTTTATTTTTTCTTTCTTCGATGATTTCTTGCGTGTGTTTCTTTCCAAAACCAGGAATCAATTCGATTTGATGCAATCGAAGGTTGATAGAGGGAGCGTTGTTAAAGAAATCTACATATTTCTTCTCCTGCTCCGCAACTACGGTTTCGACGTATTCTTGAAGTTGGATCTTCGCAGTCTCTGTTAACTTCTCACGGGACAATCGTCCTGCGATGTAGTATATCTTATCTCTCTTGTCCGGACCTATATAAACCTTTTCCTTTGTTGCAAGAGTAACTCCTCGGCGTGGAATAAGTTCAAGAACGGCTAAAGTTTTTTCTCCGATGGCTTGAGCTATTGGACTCATCCTTCCACCCGATACTGGATAGCCATAGGGTAGGAAATCTAGTATAATTGCGTAGTCTTCTTTCTCTGTCATTTTAGTTTTTAAGTACGTTTAGAATTGTAGTTGATTCCTCTTCAGTCAAACTCGAATCAAAGAAAATTTTTGCCAGCTCTTCTGAATCTTCCGGCATGAAGTCAATTATCTTAACGATATGGTCTGCCTTCATTTTTGGATTATTTAGTGCAACTAGAGCCTCGGCAATTGCCTTTGCTTTTTCAACCGTACCCGTTGCAAACTTTTTTACATATTCAACGACTGGCTTTTTTTCATCTACGTCTTTCAAATATGATTTTACTTCTATCAATGCGAGTGGAGTTTTGCTGACTATCATTTTGCTTCAGGATTTGTAATTTTTTTAAGATGAATTGCTGGTAAAGAATATCTTTTTTTCTTTCCAAGGTCTGCAATTTCAACATAGTAGCATGATCCTCTCTTCTCAATGACCTTTCCAGTTCTTCCGTTCAATCTATGGGAGTATTGGAATGGAATGCTTAGTTCTCTGGCAACAGCTACATAGTCTCCTGGCTGATATTTCTGGAAAAATCTTGTAAATGAGAATTTCCCTCTGGTTCTTGAATTTTTATTTCTGAGCATAGGAATATCTGATAAAGTTAGTTTAAAAAGCTTTTTATTGATAAAAATGAGAATTTATTAGAATTATCTGCTTCGTGGAGAACTGTCGGAGATTGAACCCTGGAATAGGTTTCCTGTTTCCTTTGCTTTCTCCATGCTGGATAATATGTTAAGATATTGTTTCTCACCCCAGACACCAACACCACAATTCTTACAGACTCCTAGAACTGCGTCCTCTCTTATGTCTGTCTTACAGTATAAACACTTGTTTGCCATCTTTTTATAACGCATAATATTGCAAAGGGTATATAAATATTCTTATTCTGTTTTATATATGAAAAATAAGCTAATTGGAAGGCCCGTTTTGTTCTGGATTGGTGTTGCGGTGGCCATAATTTTGTTTGCGAGCTATTTTATGACTCTTCCGGGAGATTCTGGTGATAATTATAACGTCGACACTTCACTTTTAGGAATAATTATATTCTATAATCCTTGGATTCTTGCTTTTTACTTGATAATTGCAGTCGTTTTAGTTTGGTTTGGAATTGCAAGATAGAAATTAAGCCATACTTCCTACTGATTGGTGTTTTATATGTACATAATTTTGTGCTTCCATTATAAGACTTTGCGGATCTTCCATAAAATCTCCCAAATCAACTTTCCTTTGAAATATCATCTCTAATCCTCTGGTAAGACGATCATTATTCACTCTTCGCTGTGCGATAGGATCGTACTCTTTTAAAGTAAACGTACCAATCGGTACTCCGGTGTGCAATGGATTTGTAATTAATTCCAGATAGCTAACGGAAGAAACTTCTCCATTGTAAACGATTCCTGTCGGAGTTCGACTAGATACTCCATCTAGATGAATATGTCTTTGTTCGTGGGAATAACCTGCTATTAAATGCGTGGCATCTAGGGCCATCTTGCCGAGATAATCTGTAAGTGGTTGATCCTTTCCAAAATCTTCGAAGAAAGCTAGTGCTAAGTTTAAATCTTTTGCCGTGTCACCTTCCGGAATAACTAGAGCCATGGAGAATGGAACTGGTTTTAAAGTAATCTTACTTTTATCTCCAGATTCTCTATTGAATTTAGCGATTCCATCAAACGCTCTAATCGGCTTTTCCAATTGGGGGTTATAATCTGTCATAAATTCCCCTCGGAAAGTTGCCTTTTAAAGCTTTTGTATTTTTACTACTGATAAAGATACTTTAATTTGATTGGGGAGAAATTATTTCCCTTTCAGATTGTTGATGTTAAGGGCAAAGGTAATCTCAAAGAGTTCATTCAAACTCTTGATTAGGAAGATTTGTTGGAATCCTTCTTTGTTTTTACCTTTGGCTAGTTTTTCTGATGATTCCATAAGCGATAGAATGGATGCATCTATTTCGGTAAACTGTTCCATGTTTATTGTTGTTGGTCGTAGTTTATCTAGAAGGACGGCAATCTGCGAAAGAAATTTTATTTCTTTGCTGGTAACGGTATGATATTTCTTGAAATAACGAATTGTGTCCCCAAGATTCTCTAGAATACCTATTTTTTCATACCTAATAAAATTATTGCTTCCCTTTGAAAAATTAGCACTCAAATTACGTTGAATATAAAAAGCAAGTCGATTGACTTCCCGATCAACTTTTTTTAACTCCTCATATTTTACAGAAGTATTCTTTACCTGTTCAAGCATATTGAGAAGTTTCCAATATATCTGATTTTCTGCTTGGGCCATGCTTTGCTCGTCGGCAGTGCCTAAATCCACAATATGTAGAGAATCCTTGGTTTCATTAATGATTTCGAAGCCTATGGTATTCTGAACAACCTCTTTTATGTGTACCATCTTTTTTGATGACAAACCTGTAAATGTTACATCCTTAATGCCTTGCTTGTATATTGAAACCATTATATCCCTCATTAATTTTGAATCTGGAAGTCCGGTAAGATCGTAGGTGGTGGTGTTTGCTGACTTTATTCTGTTTAGACTTGATACTATGAGTTCTGCATTCACCTCCTCGATGTTTACATCTTCCCCGCCCTTGAGGCCGAATCGTTCAGTCCATTCCTTTGGTAAGGACACTGTAAGGCTTGAGGGGCCTTGTTTCACCAGCTTTCTTCTCATGTTATAATTAGTTCTTTAGTACTTATAAACCTAACTCTGGTCGCATATATATCATATATACATAATATAGATATATGATAATTTGCCTATAAAATTAAGGAAAACAAAATGGAAAGCGAAAAAACAAACAAGCAAGAGAATAGGATAAGAATAAGCGCAGCTAGTCTAGCAAGGATTATGATTGATGGTAAATTACTAGTTGGTTTAAACAAGAGTAGACTGAAGGCAGGTAAAAGGGTTTACACAATGTTTGGTGGTGGACTAGAGTTTAATGAGAAGGTTAGGCCCTATTTGCAAAGTCTTGACGCAGTGTTTGAAAAGGGAAATGATATTAGATTAGATATTCCTGAAGCTAAGGTTGGAGAATTGGAAAGTTGGTTCTACAAGAGACAGGACAGAGAGCTGGATGTCTACAGAGAATTGAAGGAAGAATTTGTTGAAGAAGAACATGTTTTATCAGAACTTGAAGAGACTGCTGTGCAGAGACAATATCTTTTCACAGTAAGACAAAGAGCTGTGAGCGACAGACCTGGACAGAGCGATAAGATTACTCAGAGGTACTTGGAAGTACACAAGGTAGAACTTGATCAGAGATATGTAGATTCAATCAAGGCATATCTTAAGACAGAGGACTGTAAGCTGGCTCTTGTATCGCAGGACGAAGTTCTTAATAAGAAAACTGCTTCTGGAGTAGACATTGCAGTCGATCCTGCAGTATTTGATGGAATGGCAAAATGAAAGAGATATCGGTAACAGTTTTAGTTGGAATTCCTGGAACAGTAGGAAGTATAGCTCTAGCTAATGCATTTGCGTCGGGTGGTCCTGATGATCCGAGTCCTCCAGAGAAGATAAAAGATTACAATTCCCCAGAAAGAATTGGGATTGATGATGATAATCCAAATGCTAAATATGCAGGACACGGCATTAACAATCGCCAGAGAAGCTGGTTAGAAGCCACCTATGGATTGCCTAGCGACAAGTATTCTAAAGTCTAAAAAAAATAAAAAAATAAGTTAGAATTTTATTGCCCAATTCCCGTTAATTACACTCGTCCTCAAATTCGAATCCGACTTTCATAAGCAGACCGAGCGACGCAAGACCGCATATCACACCTCCGGCAAGGGAATTAAATCCGGCCAGCTCATCGGCGTGATCTTGAATGTATACTGTATGGGGCTGATTCACACAAACATAGGGTTTTCCAGTTGACCTAGAAGTACCTTGCGAGTATGCAATGTGTGGGGTTTTACAATATTCTGTTTTCATTTCAGCGAGGCCACCTATAGCAAAACTAGTGTAAACTAAATTTGCTCCTGAAGCGATAACCATAGCTAAGAGCGCAGAATAAAGATATTTTCCAGGCAAGATTTTGTTTAGAGTTTCTTCTAAATTCATCTTAATCTTCACCTCCTTTCAAAGTTATTCCCTGATTAGGGAAATATGAGGTAATTTGATTAGGCTCGGCGCCGATGAAACCTTCTTCTAAATAAGTGTAATCGATATTCTCGCTCTTGGTATTCATTGTTGTTTTCCATTTCTTGGATCTCCTTCAATAATCTAAGAAAATGGTGTTAAATATGAATTATGTATATAAAATATATATCATATATACATTACATTGATATGCGTCCTATATCTAGGAATATTGAGATCGTGAGGTCTTGGAGAAAAACAAAATGAACGAACAAAAACTGAATGAAGAGAAAGAATGGCAGAACATTCATTCCAAGGCAATGGAAATATTTAATGAGAAGAATAAATCACGAGATGATTGGTTGCTTGTGGCACAGATTCTAGATAAATATAGGGAACATAATAAACATTACGAGTGTGTTTATATGAGCAGCCATACAACTAAACATTTAGCTCCTAAAACATTTAATTGGGTTCATTCTGATCCGATAGGTTACTGTTATTGGAGGGCTGGAAAGTTTGACTTGGCTAAGAAGTCTAATCTTAGACAAGCTGAACTGTTTGTGTTCTATCATCATCCTCAATCTTTTGATCAAGGCAGGTCTATTTCAGCAATTTATGAGCATGCTGAACAGTTTGATAAAGCACTTGAACATTTAAGGCAATGGCTTACAAATCCTAAAAGATATACTGATGATAAATATGATGAACTTGCCAAGAAAAAGATTTCTGAGCTGGAAGCAAAAATCAAATCTGCTGCGGAGGAAGCACAATGACTCAAAATTCAGAAATTGAAATGGTAAAGACTAATTTGAGCAAGGTAGTGAAAACTGAAATTGGTAAGGTAGAATATCAAACTTTGGAAGATAAGTTTGTTGTAGCTAAAGTTTGGAGTGAAGATCATGAAGTATCTGGTTGGGCAGATGATCTGAAAGTAACGAAAAAGGATAAGCCCTGTGAAACTTATCTGAAAG
>JBAXMY010000050.1:0-7309 GCA_037134055.1 archaeon | reverse complement strand
TTAGGCCAGCAAGAATTTCTGAAATCTTGCTTCTTAGTTTGCTTTGCTTGCTTTCTTCTCCTACCGTTGCAACTTTTGGGATTTCGGGCACGAGTTTTTCATATCCATAGGCAATGGCAACGTCCTCAATTAAATCGCATTCATGAAGAATGTCTGTTCTCCAGGCAGGAATTGATACCTTGCCAGATTTGCAGTCATATCCCATTTTAGGAAGAAGTTTGTCAAGGTCAGATTCTTTTAATTGTAATCCAAGAGTTTTGTTTACATTGTCTATGTTAATTTTCATTGTTTCTGGCGTCAAATCTGGAGTAATAATTGGTTTATCGTAATCTAATTGCATTGCATATATCTTACCACTCATTTCTGCGAATGTTGTAATTATAATGTTAAGCGTCTTTTTTAGGATTGGAAGATCAAATCCAGAACATTCTATGAATACTTCTTTAGTTTTCTCAGTTATTTTGCCAGTTTCATGACTATTAATGATTGGGGGCATGGATAATATCTTTCCAGAAGCATCTACGAATACTGGGAACTTGTCATATCCTTCTAGCAATTTAGCATAATCTCTTCCTGCAGGATGTCTCTGTAGTATTTCTAAGCCAGTCATCTCTCTGTCGGCTTCTAAAGGTATGAATTTGATATCTCCTGGTTTACGGGCTTCAAATTTTATTGGAAGTTTAATCTTTTCAAGAGGATAGATACCTATTGCAAGTTTCTTTCTCTGTCTGCCAACAGTGGTATGTAATTTTTCTTGCAAATCAATTATTTCTTTAATCTTTGCATCATCAAACTTGATATTTTTGATAATTGCACATGCGGTGAATGGGCGGACGCCACGAACGGAAGAATCGATCTTAACTCTATAGTCTTTTTCTGGAGGGTTTATTTTATACTTCTTTAGTCCAGTTTCTTTTCCTAGGAATCCTTTTATTGTTCTAACAAGGTTTTGCATTGACAAAAGGTCAGGTCTATTTGGAAGAACGTCAATCTCCACAGTTTCCTTGTTTGCTTCGATTGGAATTCCAGACATCATAATCTTATCGATAATATCTGGGGTAAGTTTAATGTGCTTTTCAAATTCTGTTCTTGATAGTTGTAGTTTTGCCATTATATTTTTTCTCCAGATTTTATTTCCTTTTTCACTGCACCGTTAATTAGTAATGCATTCTTCTTACCAAGAACAGTCATATTTGTTCCATCAATTACTAATCCTGTTTCTTCTGGCAAAGCAACCATATTGACTAGATTATACTTTTTTATGAACTCTTGCAGACTATCTTCTTCTTTTGGCCCATAGTGACACCATAATTCATAATTATTAATGGCATTGATGGCACTAAGATCTGTTAGTGCAACAAAGTTTTCATCTTCCACTAGGGAAGGGATTATAGTTTTGGCAAATATTATTGCACCAGCACTTCCACCATAAATAGGCAGGGATTTTTTCATTGCTTCTTTTATAAAATCAATAAATCCGTTATCTTTGATAGTCTTTAACAAATATGGTGTGTTGCCTCCACCAATATAAATGCCTGAGAAATTGGTGACTTTTTCTTTTTTATAATTGTAGATGTCCTTTTCATCCCACATAACATATTCTTTCACCCCAAGGTTATCAAAGGTGTTCTTTATCCATAGCAAACAACCTGGATAGGGATACTTTTTGTTGTCTATTGCAATTGGGATGTATAATAATGGTTTTGTTTTGTCAAGTGCATCTGCAAATGCCTTGTCTAACAATTCTGACTGCATTCCACTTCCTCCACCCGATAAAAATAGTTTTGCCATTTTATAACATCCAGGCCTTCTTTGTTCGAAGGTCTTTTAGATCATTTGAATACATTTCTCTGAGGTCCTTTATTTTATAGTAATCTGTGATTATTCTATCGAATCCCTGTCCCCAGGCAAGAACTGGAATAGGTTTTCCTAGAAGTGGGGCAGTTACTTCTGGACGGAACATTCCTGCACCACCAAGTTCAAGCCATACTTTTCTTTCTGGATGCCAAACTTGTATTTCTACACTTGGTTCGGTGTAAGCGAAGAAGCTTGGGACGAATTTTATCTTGCTGTAGCCCATTTTCTTGTAGAACTCCTTTAGGTATCCAAGAAGATGGCGGAAGTTTGCATTTGGATCGACTACGATGCCTTCCGATTGATAGAATTCAAATCCATGACTCCAGTCCACGGTTTCATTTCTGAACACTTTACCGATTGCGAAGTATTTTGCTGGTAATTGACTTGCTTTTAGAGACGACAGGGTTCTTGCCGATAGTCCTGTTGTGTGCGTTCTCAGGACAGTTTTCTTTGCAATCTCTTCATTCCAATTATATTTCCAACCTTTACTTGTTTCCACGCCTTGCTCGTGCGCCAATTTAACACGTTCTACGACTGTTTTATCTGGCAACTTTCCTTTAACATCTTTAATGAAGAATGTATCCTGCATTTCTCTTGCTGGGTGGTCCTGTGGAGTGAACAGAGAGTCGAATACCCAGAATGAACTATCCGTCATTGGTCCTTCCATCTCTTTGAAGCCGAGGTCAGTCCATATTTTCTTTGCATACTCAATGCTCTGGTTGACGAAGTGTTTCTTTCCTCCGTAAATGCGTGGAACAGGTGCTTGAATGTTGTATTTTCTGAACTTTTTGTCTCGAGACCATTCTCTTATTATTTCTGGAGTTAGTTCTTCAATTAAGTCTGATTTTATCTGCTGGCCCGCAATTTGCTTTCCTGTGGACGTGATGGTAAATGAGAAAACACTCTTTTCATGGATTTCAATTATATCTTTTCTTTTCTTTAAGTTTTCTAGGGCGAATTTCTGTTCTGGCGCCAGTTTTGACTCTTCCAATGGCAACGCTTCCAAGAGCTGTTCTTCAAATGATTTTTTTATCATCTCGGCTTTGCTTGCTTGCAATGATATTTTTCCTGCTGAAAGAGTGATCATTGCTTTTTGTCTCAGCACACTGAGGGCCACGCCGAATTCATTGTCTGAGAGCTTTGAAAGCTTCTTGGCTTCGTCCAACATAAGGTGATTATTATCATCTAGGAGGAGAAGTAGCTTTCTCTCCGGTAGATGATTCTTTTTGTAATGGATGCCATTGACTCCTAGGTCAATCATCCTCTTTGATTTTGATTCTAGCTTTACTAGGCCTTTATTCTCTAGGAAACGCAGGGCACGTAGAACTGAGGTAGTATCTAAACCAGATTTTTCTGCTATGGATTCAATTGATTCATTAAGATATGGAATTATCTTAATTTCTAGAGGGGATAGTGCTTCAATATCAATGCCTTCTTTCATGTTATTCTCAATGTTTGAGGGGTTAAAAAGTTTGGGGTTTAGTTAAAGGCATGTCCTAGAACTTTTTTTATGAATTCATCTATTTCTACGAGCTTTTCTTTATTCAGAGACACTTGAAGACCATACGAAGTAGGTTTTGTTAATAAAAACCCTTGTTTGACTAATTCTTTTGCTTCAACATTCACGTCTTTACCTAGATGTGATGGAAATCCTCTTTTGAGAGTGTCAAAATGTGTGTGTACTCCTCCAATAACTTTCTTTCTCCTTAAATGATACAGAATCGTTGCTTTGATTTGGTCTTCCGTCTTGAATTCCATGCTTTACTTAAGAAATGATAATATTTAAATGTTGCTATAATTGTAATATAAAAACATAAAGAGAAACATTTATAAACTTGTCAAATATTCATTTATCATGGAAAACGAAACGATATTTGTTGAAGTGTTTGGAAACAATCCAATAACGAAGGTCTTAGATTTTCTTATCACATTTCAGTTATTTGATTATCCTCTGACAGAAATAGCAAAGAATTCTGGAGTTAGCTATTCAACACTTCAGACTTTCTGGGACAGACTAGTAAGAAATAAGATAGTCGTGAAGACAAGAAGGGTTGGAAAGTCAGACTTATACAAGCTCAATACCAAGAATCCTGCCGTACAACAGATGATAAAACTTGATTGGAATTTAATTAAAGGCGTTGAAGTCGAAGCTCTAGCGTAAATTTTTTATTCTATTGCTTCTTTAGCCTGTTGGCTTGAAGCTCCCAGGGATTGTAGCAATGCGGAAGCTTCCTTTTTTTGCTCTGTTCCTAGGATTTTTATCTTTGTTCCTGCTTTTCTACATAGTTTTATGTTTTGTTTGAATCTTGCTAAGGCAATTGCTTTTTCTTCCTTGCTTAATTGTTGCAATGCATGGATGTCCAGGGCGATTGATACTCCATTTTTGGCTGCAATCTTCGCAACAATCTGGTCAATTCCTGAATCGAGTTGTTTTGGACGATCTTTTCCGATGCCCTTGGCTGGAAAACTCAGAATGTCACATTTTTTACTTTCTATAGATTTTCTATTAAAGTCAAGGTTTTGTGCTTGGAGTATTTTTTGTGTCATATCTGTTCTAATCCAACAATGTTTATATATCTTAATACTTCTGTTTTCCAATGGGAGACATTAGTGCAGAAGATTGGAATGAATTATTTGGGTTGAACAATTCTCCAGAGGTTGTTGGCTGGATAAAAAGAGTATATGGCGGCAGAGATCTTACTAGAGAGTACAATGAAGTACGCGAAGAGATTACTAAGGGTGGAAGATCCATAGAGCGCATTGATCAATATGCCTTTCTGCATGAGATATTACGTATGAGGAGAAGGAATGATGCTGGTCCTAAGGGTTCAGGAACAGGTATCTTCAGCCCAGATTATCTAGGTGCATTATCCTAGTCAGTCCATCCTATGACTTGATATCCATACTTACCAACTTCTTCTTGAGTATAGTATGGCATTTCCTTTGTTTTTAAGACGATTGAGACTTTTTTGCTGAGAGTTCTGCCAGTTTCTTTACCATCCACGACTTCATTCAGAATGAGTGTGTCTCCTTTTTCGATATTCCAGTCGGCTAGGCGGATTTCAAACTTCTTATCTCCGGTTAGGATTTTGTCAAACCATATTTTCTCACATTTCTTCGTTATTTTAGTCATAATATGATTAAGCCTTAGATTTTATTTAAACTTGCCTATTTGAAAATGTCTCCATTTTCTTTGCTCCAGAAAACTAGATCCAATTCATCTGCCGGAATGCCTGCCTGCTGGGCAAATTGAAGGTATTTTTGTTCTATTTCTTTGTAATGATTGTCGTTTTTTATTTTGTCCGAGTCTATGACTTGCAGGGCAACTAGATTTCTCAGAATGTGACGGTCTAGAATGGCTACTTTGTTGTTAGATTTACCTATGTTTCTTAGAAAATGCCCTGCTTCCTTTAAACCGTATCCTTTAATGTTCTTAGCTAGTGTATCTCTCAGTTCTCCTGTGTTTGAGTTATTAAGTAACTGTTTGGTTTGATTCCAATTTTTTGTTGCTTGCAGGACGTATTTGGCCTTGTTATTATGGAATCTTGTCTTGCTCTTTAGAATGCTGGCTATTTGCTTGTCTGTTTTTGGGATGCCTTTCTTTAGTTGTTCTACAGCTTCCCAGCATTTCTTTGCATTGCTCTGCGGAGTAAGTAGGCAGAAGAGGTGTTCATAGAAATAGTCTTTTTCTGGAAGATTTCGAAAGTCTTTTAGTCTTGCCTGAATTGCCTTTCTGCTTGCATTGTAGTGTAAAATGACTTCCTTTTCCATGTTTTTCATGTGTAGAACAACCTTTAAATATTGAGCAGTGCCTTCCAATACAGTCAGGGAATATGGTTCGCAGTAATAAAAAAAAGAATAGAAATCTAACTGGATCATATCCTGCTAGACGTTATTGGAATCCTAAGATTATTCTAAGGATTTTGCTTCTTCTCATTGCTTTTCTCTTTATATTTGGTTTTGCATATTTTACCATAACTTCTCACGTAATTGAGAATGCCGCTAGTCATTCTAGCCAAGTTTCTTTACACGGTAATCAATCTTACCTTTCTGGAAATGTAATTGTCGACATAAGTGTGAAGGGTGAGAATCAGGAATCATGGATTTCTAAACTTTTTAAGAAATTTTTTACCTAACTGAAAGAGGAGACATCTTCTGGATAACGAATCGTGTGCCTACAAATTCTGAAATTACGGCAGTGATTACAAGATTATTAATTACTGATTTGAATACTCCGCTGATAAGGGGAATTCTTGTTTTGTCTGATATATCATTCATAATACTCTTTATTTCTTCTGCACTAAGAACAATTGGTGCTGTTTGAATTATTCCTGAACGATTTACTAGAATATTTTTTCCAGGACCAGGGCATTCTACACTCTGAACTGCAGGGTCAAGAATTATAGGCATTAGTCTACCCATGGATAATTCCTTGACTGTTTGTGCGGTTGCAGGAGTGGCCTGCAGAGATGGCTGAACTGGTTTATTTTGTACTTTTACGTTCATTTGGGTTTGAGGTCTCGATACCATGACTGGTTTTCGAATTGCCGAAGGTATTCGCATTATGGGTGCTGGCCTCTGAATCATTGAAATTGGTGGAACAACGTTTTGAGTTGGTGATATTTGCACAATGGCGGGCTCTTGGAATTTTGGATTATTTCTTAGTGATTGTCTAATCATCTTTCTTATTTGCATTGTTGTTTGAGGATTGTTTAAATCTTCCAGGGAGAACTGTATCCGTCGTTTTTGTGTGGCAATTGCTGCTCCAAAAAATTCTTTTAGAAATTGTTGCCTAAGCTCGTATTGCTTTATCATTTTAGAATCTTGGAAGTGGCTTTGGTGAGGAAATAGCATCTTCTATTCCAGCTCTTTCTTTTCTTTCCATGGTGGGGGCTTTAGGATTTTCTCCACTCTTATTTCTGATATTTTCTTCCATTATCACCAATCCCTTGGCAATGGTCTTATTCTGTTCTAAAAGCTTGTCTATTTTATCTAGGAATTCCTTATCTTTCTCAGAAACCTTATTTTCTGGAGTGTGTACAAAATTTTGAGCTGCTTTTTCGAATATTTCTAGTAGTGCAGAAATCTGTCTAGATAGGGAATTGAATCTAGTGGCGAGGTCTGTGTTTATCTTTTGCAATTGTACCAGGTTTTCAACGAGAGTCTTCTCAAGTTCAGGACTGGCATAAATAACCTCTTTCTTTTTTCTTGGCATACCTTAGTATGGAGTATTTTGTTTATAAATGTTTTTGATTGGGGAGTGGCGATGGGGAATGGAATGCAGTAAAGCTTTAAAACAGGCATTCTTATGCTATTGAATAAGGCTCCATAGGATAACGGTTAGTCTGACAGCCTCCAGAGCTGTCGATATGGGTTCGAATCCCATTGGGGCCATTCGTTTTTTAAGAGTTAATTTTATTTAGAGTATATATGTACCGACTGATCTTCCTGC
>JBAXMY010000049.1:0-7343 GCA_037134055.1 archaeon | reverse complement strand
ATCAAATTAATAAAATCAAGTACTTTCTGCAAGCAATCCAAATTCACGAGCCATATTTTCCTGAGCCTGCTTTTCATACAAGTCATAGAAATGTCCTGTATGAAATATCTGTGGTTTTTCATCCTCAAATAGAACATTCTTCTTAGTCAGACGAGCAGATAAAAATTTCTTTCTCCCATATATAAACTCATCCCAATCATAACAAGCAAATTCCTTTCTAATTCCTTTCTTGTATTCAGCATATCTTTCCCAAGGCTTTCCAAGTATGGACATGTCTATGTCAACGACTATGCGGCCATCTATTGTACCAGGAATATGTTTATGTTTAGTCATAAGAATATGTTGTTCAACAATTCCCGCCAATTCTTCATTCAATCCCCAATTTCGCATTTCTATTTTAGCAAATTCGGCACTCCTTTCTTCATTCATTCCAGCCTTTGTTTCTCTGGAAACTTCGTAAACTGCGTCATGAAACCATAGAGCCAATTCAACCGCAGGCAAGTTCGTCACCAATCTCCTAGCACCATCCAATTCATTCAAACATTCCTCTATATGAGTCAAGTTATGATATGCCCTTGGTTCATATGCTCTCTTTAACTTGCCAAATGTAACCTGGGCATCTCCCATACCAACTCCAAGTTCCCAAGAAAGATTTAGAAATCTATTTTGCAGGTACATTTTTGACTCCCAGAGCCTGAATAACTTGTTCAAATGCATTTTCTATATTATCCATTCCATCTGAGTTATCTATTTCGATTATAGTACCATTATTATCTCTAGCCATTGCTTCCTGCAATGTCTTTTTCTTCTTATCAAAATCATATTGGCTTGCAACTCTTCTCTCCAATTGCTCATCTGACAATCCTCTCGATTTCAATCTTCTAACTTGACTTGCCTTATCACAATTGACAAGTACAGAATTATGATTGCACAAGTAGGACCAATTCGCTTCTGCAAGCAAGGCCGCATTCAATAAGATTAAGCCTTTCTTGCCATGCATTTCTCTTTTCGTTCTAAGAAGCATTGGTTCATACATTATCTCGTCAAGAGTGTGTAAGGCATCTTTATCATTAAACACTATTTTACCCAGCTCCTTTCTGTCGATAAAACCATCTGTCCTTCTTACAATTGGTCCAAATGCATCAACAATTTTCTTTCGAGTCTCAATATAAAATGGATTCATCAATTCGCCCAAAATCTGGTGCCCTATTTTGTCTAAATCTACATTATGCACATTTACACCTCTAGACTTCCCTAGCTCTACGAACTTATCTCCGACATACGACTTGCCCGCCCCCATGGTCCCAGTTATACCTAAAACGTACTGCTCAGAAACCCTCTCTTCAAGCCTCTGCTTAACATATGAAGTAACATAATTGTGAACATCCCCTTGCTCCTTCTGCAAGTTTTTTGTCGTAGATGAACTAATGTGGACCTTAGAGTCATTTGCTGGAAGAAAACATACATCTACATTGTCCCATTGACTCCTATTTGCACGAATGATATTCATCTCATACTCTATATCTGATGCACTTCTAAATCCACGAACGACGAAATCGACCCCCTCTTCCAAAGCATAATCAATCAATAAACCCTTAAATGCAAGAACAGTTACATTTGGAATTCCGGTGAGAGTGCGCTGAGCCATCTCCAATCTTTCATCCAAACTGAATGTATACTTTTTGTCTGGATTTACTCCAATTCCAACAATCAAATCACTAAACATACCTGCAGCTCTTTTAACAACATCAACATGACCATAAGTAATTGGATCTCCAGAAAATGCATACATTGCTCTAACTGACTTGGGCTCCATAAAAACCCCCTACAAGCTGAAGTTAAATACTTTTCTGTTCAAATCCAACCCTTTTTCTTTATTCCTTCATTTGCAAGTTGGAAGACAAACTCCTTTTCCGGCAAACTTCTATGTTTCCTAAGATATGCAATCCTTTTCCCAGACTGGTTTGTAATTTCAATCAAACACTTCCCCCAATACTTTAATATGTCTCCACCAACCATCTTATCCGAATCTTCCCACCTATAAACTTGATTCGTAACTAGCACCGGGATTCCCCTCTTTCTAGCAATCTCTGCCAGAGTCCTCATCTGTTCAACAAGAATCGAATTAACCTTATACATGTCCGACTTTTCCTTCTCTCTTGCGGATGCGAAATCCAATCTGTAGAGAATGGTCATTCCATCAACTATAACCAAACTAATCTCCTGCTTCAAATATTTGTTCAAATTATCAAATATCTCCTTCTGTTCTGTAAAACTTGTGGGCTTTAGTACGAGAATATTTTCCAAAACCTGCATGCTCTCTTCTCCAGCCAATTGCTTTACTCTTTCCACACTAAATCCTCCTTCGGTATCAATGTACAACACCTTATTCCCTTTCTTTGCCTGGGAAACTGCTGCAAGCAAGCAGAAAGTTGTCTTGCCTGTGCCAGAAGCACCATATATCACAGAAATCACATCCTGTTCGTATCCACCAAAAAGCCATTTATTCAAATCATAACTTCCCGCAGATATCTTAGCCATAGTTAAAAATAATAAAAGAACTATATAAAGATTCTAGTTATCTCTTTCTTTTAGCCTTTGCTGGCTTTTCCTCAACAGAACAGCAATCGCAACCACACATCCAGGAAACAATTATTATTACCAGACCTGCAATAGCAATTATCCACTTAGACGCCACTGCCCCTCCGATTAGTCCGGGCCATAGAGTTAATAGAATTACGATAAGCGCTGCAATCGTGTTAGTCCATTTTTTACACATAATACACCTCCTAAAAACATCAAGTCTCAGATATTAATAAACCCTTCCTATGGAGAAACTTTTGGCACCAAAACGCTAACATAATCTCCTTTAAAATAGTTTACAACTCTTTGTATTAAACTTCCCCCATAGGGTATTCTTATTGAATTTTCTTCACATCCTTCACAAGTTATTTTAGAATTAAATATTTTTCTAGATTCATGCAAAGTCATTCTTCTCAATTCTGAAGCAGGAATTCCAGTTTCACCCTCAACAGTTCTTTCAATTCCTTTTAATGTAGAATTCATTTTAGAATTACTTCTTCAAACCAGCTACCAGTTTGTCACAATCTTTCTTTATTGCAACGACTGCATCGGCAACTGCCTTCTTTACCGTTCCTTCCGATGTCTGAATTTTAAAAATAACTGGCTTACTTGGATGTTCCCTTCTCCAGGCAGCAAACTTTATTCCCTGCTCATTCAAATAAACTCTAAGAATCTCAGCCACCGTAGGATTATCAATCTTCAGTTCAACTTCCTGCTTCTCCTGTTTAACAATCTCAATATTCATACACACAATGGCAAAAATTCATTTATAAAGCTTTCTCTTGGCACGCAGATGAAGCTAGCAAATCAATCTAATCTCAAATCATAACCGTGCTATCAGAATATACTATGGACACTCTATTCTGTTTGTATCTATCCTTGCACATGGATGCAATCTCTTCGGCAGTTTTTTCAATATTTTCTCTAGTAGATGGAAATCTTGGATAATTTATTACCCCTATGACTGCTCCCTCTTCTCTTCCAATGGGATCTTCAGCAGTTCGCTTATAGATAAAGGTAGTTGGACTAACGGTAACACATAAACCTTTATCGCAATAACCATGTAAAAACTCTTTCAACTCATCCAAACTATGAACTTTATCAGTATATCCCTCTCTCAAACCCAAATATATCTGCGCAGTTATTGTTGGAACACTTGTTTTATCCATAGAATCCATTTGCCTAATCAGTATTTAAACAAACTTGTCCTCAAAAATACATATCATCAAATATACTATGAACATTAATCTTCGTCAATAATATCTATTCCCTTGCCCTTAACCTTACCATATTCTGCCTCCTCGGCTTCCTCATCGATGTCATCATCTGCCACAGCCCCCCTAATGTCATCAATCAACTCCTCTGCAGATTCCTTGCTTTCTTGCTTTCTGGACTCTACCTTTCTTTCTTCTTTTCCTGGTTCCACCAATGTCCGAGCGCTCGTATCAAACTTCCTACCATCCTTTCTCAAATTCAATCCTAAAACCTGTTGAATTCTGCTAAGCATAACGTAATCGTCATAGGGCAATATGCCATTCTCCACCAACTTGATATTCTCTTCCCTCTCCCCAATTGCAGCAGCAAACTGCTTCCTTGAGAGTCCTCTATTCTTCCTTCTTTCCATAATTTTCCAATGGAAGTTTTCCACCAATTCATTTATGATATTATTCTTGCTCGGTCTAAGAGGCCTTCTAAATGCATCAAATGGTTTTATCCCCTGCCTTTCATGCATATGTGAACTACCAAGTTTAGGGTCATACGAAGGAATTGGAGGTGTGGGCCTTTTAACAACCAAAAGCCCTTCCTGACGCGCATATTCTTCAGTTACTCTAACAAGTCTACCGTCCTCGATTGCATCAACAAGCACTTTTTCCATGAATCCTACAACCTTTTAGAGTTTTTATTTATTACGGTTCTCAAAAATAACCGTTTCCAGCTCAGAAGAATTGAAAACTCCACTCAATATACTCTTTTCATTTATAACAACACTAGGAGAACTTGTGATGTTGTAGGATATTAGAACTAAATTTACCGAACTTAAATTCAAATTGGTAGCAATGGGCAATAGAAGAACATTACTGGGATTCCTAGATTTAAACTCACCAAGCACCCTAGCCACAGAAACCTGCTCAGCTTTAGTGTTTGTGTCTTCAGAATTATAATCATAGAAATAAACAATCGTACTAAAGCTTTCATTACATTGTCTTTTCAAAGAGATACTCTCTGTCCAAATAATTAATCTCAAAAGATCATATCTTTTGTGTACAATATCCAAGTTCTGCTTGAAATTACTTGCACCATCGTACTCCTCCAATTTGAGAGCATCCCAATATACTCTATCAGCAAAGCTAAAAATACTTTTCCTAGACTCGGCACATTCTACTGGAAAATTGTTTAATATCTCAGGTCTAAGTTGTTCGTCCAATAGAGATATTTCAGAATTCATCACATTAGCAGTCACCACCTCTGATCTCATGCCTTCAACAAAAAAACCTATTAGAAAGCCTATTCCAAAAACAAGAAGAGTGAATAGCAACGCTTGCCAAAATGCAGCCTTTGAGCTACCTTCTTTGCTCATTTTATTTGATTTTTCTGCTATTTTCCCCATGAGTATCTTCCAGTTAATAACTTAGTCAAACCGGTTATCATTATAAATGGATAAACTGCCAAGTATATAATTAGATAAAACATGAGATTAAAAATGTTCTTATTTTTGAACTCTCTCTGTTTAATGATGGTTAACGCAAGTAAGGTAAATGCAATTCCCAATATAAACAATGCTCCTCCAAAGAAATTGAGTACTGAAGGTACGAAACTAAGATCTTGCATTGTCAAAAGAGTAGTATTTGCAGCCAAGGAATATTTTGCAGATAGATACCATAATCCTAATCTCCTAGTCATCAAATAACAAAACAAGATAAGCCCAAATAATCCAATAAACAGGCTCACACTAAAAAATGGTATTATGAAGTTTCCAAGCATCCCATTTCTAAAAACAAGACTCCTATATTTAGTCATTGTCTGAGTCCCGCCGATATTCCACCTAACTCTCTGCTTCCACCACTGTTTAAACTTTATTGGCGTGGCAGTATAAACATGCGCACCCAGACACATCCTGGCCTTGTATCCCTTGGAGAGCATTCTCCAAACAATTTCAATATCCTGAGTCATATTCTTAACATCAAACAATCCTATTTCCAACAATACTTTCTTTCTATATAATGCAAAAGGCCCCGGAGTTACATAAACAGAATCAACAAAATCAAGTAGTTTCCTATTGAAAGCAATCACAGTATATTCCAAAGCCTGTAACTTTTGCATGAATGTCTCAGGTCTTTTGGAAAGAACTGCACAGGTTACTCCTCCCACGGTCAGATCATTTTGCAAAAATCCGATCATCTTTAGAAGAGCATCCTTTTCTGGAAAAGAATCTGCATCAGCAACGGCAATGTAATCATATTTCGCAGCTCTAACACCTATATTTGTAGGTTCAGCTGCTCCCCCAGAATTTCGTTTATTAATAATTAATCTAACATTTCTATATTTTCTAGCATAACTTCTTACAATATCTGTAGAATTGTCTTTGGATTGATCATCCACAACAATAATTTCCAGCTTATCCATGGGATAATTTAATTCCAGTAAAGATTCAATTGCCCTACCGATATGTGCAGATTCATTATAGCAAGGCATAACAATACTAACTGGTTCTATTTTCCCAGGGGGATAGCTAAAAATCTCCTTTCTATTATTCAGATATATGAAAAAGAATAAACTCAATACATATAACCCGATGAACATATAAAAAAAGAATATTCCATCAATAAAATTCATATTATTTCACCCCGCTACTTTCTTTTTCTTTTCCTTCTTCTACTTTTTCAACAATTTTCTCTGCATTTTCCATTACCTCTGCCTCGGCCATTTTATCCACCTCTTCAGCTAAACTATCACTACTCTCCATCAAACCAACACTCTTCAAATTAGCATCACTCGCCGCATCACCCTCTCCACTCACATGGAAATATTCATGAAAACTATCGCTAAGAGTCAATTCAGAAGTATGTCCTATTCTCTTCTTATTTATCAGTCCCATTTCAACAAACTTTTTAACGTGATCATATGCCTTATTCCCCCTTATTTTAACAAGCACAGACTGTTTCATTGGATGTTTATATGCAATTATGGCAAGAGTCTCCTGTTCGGCCTTGCTGAATTCAGAACTGCCAGTAGCAAGCTTATTTACCATCCAAGTATAGTCTGAGGAAACATCCATTTTCCAAAGATTATTCTTATTCACTATTTCTATACCTGAATTTCGATGCTTATCCTTCAGATCTTCCAGCGTTTTCTTAAGTAGGATAGGATTTACATCCGTCAATGCCACAAGTTCCTGTATACTCATAAACTTCCCAGCAATAAACAAAGCAGCCTCAACTTTTCTAAATGTCTCCTGCTCACTGTCATTATCCAGCTCTTCCACACTTTCATCTGATAAATCCATGTTTTAGAGAAGAATAGTTAGTTTTAAAATTTATTTGTATAGGAATATGAGCATTCCTTCTATGATTGCAGCGATTATAAGCAAAGGCAACACCACATATACAAACACCTTTAGGGAGGCCAGGGCCCTTCTAACAAACTCCTTTTTCCTTTCTGGTCCAAAGACAAAGGCTCCAAGTTTTATGCCCAACCCTAGGGAGACAAATATTGCCGGTAGTTCGAATATGCCGTGGGGTACTATCTTCCAAAAGCTAGAC
>JBAXMY010000048.1:0-7429 GCA_037134055.1 archaeon | reverse complement strand
GATATGCTCAATTTCCTACTTTCTCCAACCTTCAAACTAACACTAATAGGATTACTCTTTGCTGTGATTGTTGCACCATCTAGTCCTATATTACTAACCGTAACACTATGATTCTCATTATTTAATACAAATAATATCTTATCACTTGTTCCCAAGAACTTCGTATATCCTGCAGACAACTCAGACTCTGACGCAGTATAGAAACTTCCGATGGACCCACTTCCACCCCCACCGCCACCTCCACTACTTCCTCCCCCACCAGGATTGCTACTGCCACCACATCCAGAAATTGCAGTCAACTGAACTGTTTTGGTAGTGCTCTGATTTAAGTTCAATACACTTTGAGCAGTATAATAACATGTCTTACTTAACTGCAAGGTATATGCCCCTTCACTAACATTTGTCCAATTTGTGTATCCTAAACTATCTGTGATATATGAATAATCATTAGAAAGTAAAGTTGCTGTAACACCTTCGAGTGCGACAGCATTTGTATCCGTTGCCTGCGCTCTGAAATACCATTTTCTTGTATAACTTCCAGAGAATGAACTGGCATTGGTCGTATTTAAGATCAAATTGGTAGAAGACGCAGAGTACAAATTAGCTGCATCATTAGCTAAAATAGAATCTTGAACCGTATTTCCCGAACCTGCCAGCCAAATACCGTATAACCTATTGGACACAGTGTAAATATTATATAAAAAGTTATTTGAAGAATAAATTATAGCAGCATAATTATTTACCAAGGAGTTGTTATCAAACCTAGTGAGATTTGAATAAATTTCCAAACCTCTCTGTCCAACAATATTTGCCCAACCAGCATTTGATACACTACTGTTAACCATCGCAAAATAACTTCCATTTACAAATATAGAATAGTAGTTGCTACCTGCAATAGTTATTGTTGATTGTTGTATATCAAATATCCCTGAACCAGATACATTAATTCCTGCCAATCCATTAGCTGACAAATTCATGTTTATAGTAGTGTTAACGAGGGTCAAATTCCCTCCAGACAATACATTTATACTCTTATTCTGAGGCATTGTAAACGCAACGTTCTCACATACCTGTGCGGTCGTAATATTCCAATCCTGAGATGTTGTTGGACGCAGACAGGAAGAAATGCTGGCCGTATCTGACACATAAAGAGTTTCAAATCCTGTTGCAGAACAATTATAATCTATCGTATAACGACCTCCAATTGTGAAATTTCGATAATATTCATACAACTTGGAACTAGTATTGTAAACTGCCGTTCCTGCACTTGCATCTGAGAATATGAGCAAACAATTTGCCCCTGGAACACTAGTTCCATTCACATTCTGAGTATAATTAGCATAAAACCCAATTCCAGTATTAACTTTAGTCTCAGTCAGATCGGAATCATCCCAAACACTGAGATTGGCATTAACACCAGAAGTATAACCTGAGAATCCGGAAACATTAAATGAAAGCTCTCCAGATGAAGAATTGTAATAGTTAACTGTACAATTGAAGGAAGTTGTTGAATTGCACAACAAACCATTCCTATAGATTAGGGGTTGTGAGCCAAATCTAAGATCATACATTGTCAATGTTGCGCTAGTATTCAAAGAGGAAACATTCTCGCTTGCAATGGTTATGTTATTATAATTTATTAACACAAAACTATCAAGATTATAACCAGAAACATTCAACACTTTCGAACTATAATCAATCTTTCCAGCACCAACCCTTTCCAATAATATGTTTGTACCAGTTCTATTGGCAACAAGTTTAAAGTCCGTTGTATTTCCGTTGAATGCATTGTACTTTGGAGTAGTTCCTATGGTTTGATTAACTAAAAACGAATATCTCTTGATACCTTGATTGTTCAGAAAATCAACCAGATATAATGTAATATTGTAACTTCCATATGTCCAATTTGTTGTATTTATGTAAACTGGCAAACCTTCAACATAATTCAAAGTGATATTTCCAAAAAAAGTACCATTACTATAAGAGTATGAAACATTTGTAATGTTAAAATTAGAAGAAACGGAAAGGTTGAGTATAGTTCCATTGTTTATTCTCTCTCCATCTAATACATTATTTAATGAGACTGCAGTACTTACACCTGGCGTGACAATAACAGTCTTTGGATCTCCAATAATCACATCCATCCAATTTAGATTAGAAGAAGCCATATAAAAAGAATCCCCTAAGTTGTATCCCTTAGCATATCTATCAAACAAAGTAGCTGGCTCAGCAACAGCACTTAAATATGGCTCATAAACAAACCCTTCAACGCCGCTAATCCCATCCTGAATCAAATCTGCAATCAAAGTATGCCCATAGCTACTCCTCCAATAACTCGTTTGGTTAGAAAAACTTCTACCGGAATATGAAACTGCAGTCGTCCCTATTGCTCCATTCAAATAGTTAAGACGAGGGGCAATCTCATAGAGAGTTATTTCATCTAGATAGAAACTTCCGGAGACGAGATTAACCATCACATAAACTGTCAAATTTGTTACATTACCATCTGGATAATATCTTAAAGATGATGCATCCGTCAACTGCCCAGAAGTTATATTTACACTACTAGACAAAAAGGTCATGTTCGTAGAGATAAATACATATCCAGAGCTGTTTGTACCTATGAAACCCACAGCTGCATTACCTGAAAAGTTATTGTATGCATAATAAACAAAGGGATAAAACTTTCTTTGATTGACTAGATTATAGGGAGAAACCTGTTCCATTCTAAACGTTCCTGAAGAATTTATTACGCCAGAAGAAGTGCTATTCGCATAGCCAGGATTCGCCGTGTAATTTTGTCGTGTTATCAATCCTGAAGTAATATTCCAATTTGTTGGAAATGTATTGTTAGTCCACGTGATAAAATCCCGATTAGACAACAAAGAGTTAACATTGCCTGAATAATCCGGATCATTTCCCCCCCAACTTACATATCCTATCACGTTCGTCTCATTTCTGATATATAATGGTTGAGTATTGGAAGGTAAATAGTCCACATTATATCCTGAACTAACTAAAACTGTGTTTGCTCTAGAGAAATATGTTGAATAGCCAGCATAATTTGACTCATCAATAATGAACTTACCTTGAGTCAATGCATTGGAATCGCGATTTAGAGGCCCGCTTCGGTCAATTAAGTTTAGTACATCTTGAACAGTATACCCATCCAACCTAGTGGTAATGTAAACCCCATACTTTGCACGCGAGAAAGTATCTTCGACCCCTGCACCATAATAACGCCCGCCGAAACCGTAACCGTAATAATCTGAGCAACTAGTTAAATCACAACCTAAAAGACTAGTCAGAGACTTTCCACATGTTGTCAAAGGAACGCCTTTAGTTGTAATGATATAATTGATAGTATCATTCGTCCTATTTGCAATATAATTTGCCACTTGCCTTTTTAAACTTGCATAACCCGCACTACACTCCAGGTTTTCAGTCGTAGCAATTCCAGACAAATTGAGAACATTTCTCATGCCTAAACTCGCCCGTTGCTGAACAAAGTATGCACATATCTCATTGCTTTCAGCACTAGCGTTATTACACACGAGAAGAACATCCTCATACCTATAGTAAGAGTTATTTGCGCTGAAGGCAGCAGAAACCATCCCAGAAAGAGAAACCAAACTCAAAAAAAACAATAAAACTAGTAAACCAATCGCCCTCTCTTTCATACTTCAGCTAACAATCACGACTTTTTAAACATTATTTTAATGTTTTCCACGAGAACCTTCACGTATTTTTACTCCCCTTATGCCTTTTCTAAACCTCAAAGAACTATGAAGTAAGAATCCAACCACGATTATTGCAATCAGCACAACAACAAAAGCAACTTCTAATAATCCCTGCATAAACATTCCATTTTCAGAAGGAACCGTTTCCGGAGCATTATTTCCAACAGTTTGATTTGCCACATTTCCAGTGTTTCCAGTCGTTGTTTGATTACCCAAAGATACCGTTGATTCACTAATCTTCTTCACAAATACCTCTGCCCTTCCAAAGGATATGCTCTGCAAAGTCACGGAGACATCATTCATTCCATTTCCGTTTGTATCAAACCCCTTTGTCTCTCCAACAGATATGTTAAACTTAATTGGTGTACTGTACAAGGTCAGAACTGCACTGTTTGTATAAATACTATTCACACGAAGGCTATGATACTCCCTATCTCCAGAATTGGAAACAAAGTTAAATGAAAACTGTGTTCCGGCAGTGAGCGTTCTAGTAACTCCATCTGTAAGAGAAGAATCGCCAGCACTTGGCGTTGACAGCGTAATGCTGGAACTTTCAATAACAGGTGCAGTTATCGTGAAAGTGATACTACTACTGTTGCCAGTGTTTCCATCCACATCAGTACAGTTAACATATGTATTATAACTTCCAGAACTCAAAGTTATGATTTGATTATTATTAGTAGAGTTTATTGCACTAGTATTATCATATCCAACTCCATTTGCATAAACACTACAGTTTGCAATTCCCACACCAGAATCAACCGTATCCCATACAAAGGAAACAGCATAGGACGAACCCGAATAGCTAGAACCAGAAGAAGGAGAAGTTAAAGAAACACCTGGAAGCACCCTTCCAGACATATTAATCCAAGCTACAGAATTTGCAGTTAAGTTGAAAGGAACCGACACTGCGACATAGCCAGCTTTAGTGGAATTTATCGTATAATTTGAATAAGAAACTGGAATCCCACTATTTGCATAACTTATTAACAATTGTCTCATCCCACCACTTGAATTTGTAAGACTAGAATTGAGAAAACTTCCAGTGACATTATAAATAGACACATTAGCTCCTGCAAGTAAGCCATTAGAATTATTTGCATATAAATAAAGATAATACTCTCTAAATATTGTGCCTCCAGTGACAACCTCTGAAGAATACGAGGCATTTATCATATAGTTTTTCTTACCTGCAGAGGTAGCATGATAAACCTGAATATTGGGGCCTAAAAATGAACTATCTAAAAAAATATTGGAATCTGCCGTACTGCTGAAAGAAATTGTTTGATTGTTTGCCGAGACGACATTGTTAGAAAAGTTATTACCATTAGAAGTAATTGATATACCCGTTGCCCAATTAACTGTTATTGTGTTATTTAAAAAAGAATTATTGGTAGACCCCACAACCAATCCCGAACTATTAGCATAAACTATGTTATTATACACCATATTACCTGAGGTTGCTACGAAAAGACCATTAGAACCAGAAACATTTACAAAATTATTGTAGTAAATATTATTATTACTTGTTGGAGCTCCGAAATACGTACCAAATCCTCCTGCAAAAATCGTATTATTGTAAATCACATTATTCGCTCCAAATGAGATAGAAATGCCATGGTTGCCACCAGAAGAAACTGAATTTCCATAGATTACGTTATTATTAGAACTAGTCCATAAGTACATTCCACCACTCGTGCTAGCGATAATATTATTGTTATATATACGATTAAAGCTTGAACCTTGAGGATATATGCAATTTGAACCACAATATAATATGAGGTTATAAAATGAATTATTAACATTGACACCCGACACGCCGTTCAGAAAGATCCCATAATTCGCACCGCTATTGTTAATCAAACTATCATAGACTGATGTATTAGAAGAATATTCTATATCTATAGCCTTAGTACCTCCTGCGGTGATGTTTATTCTATGAAAGATGTTATTATTACTCGAATTCTGATACTCACCGATATATATTGAACTACCACCCGTGGTATTAAGTTTAATTATTTCGAATATATTATTTTGTGAGCTCTTTAAATAAATCCCGTTTTGGCTAGCACTAATTGATATATACGAAAAATTTGAATTATTTGAACTCACAACATTTATCACCCCACTAAGAATACTACTAGAAGAAAGCATCGAAATATCCAATCGAGTAATTGTAATATTATTAACACCAAATAGATTTATTGCAGGCTTATTGAGGCTGTTATTTCTTATTAAATGATTTTGTCCATCAATAAATATATTGTTAGCAGTTATGTTCAAACAACCAGTACTGTTAAACAGTCCGTCCAATATATCGGAAGTTATTGTATATGATCCAGATTCGTTAACATCTCCACATTGGATAATCGTAAAGCTATTTCCTCCAGTAGTGGCAGAGCCTCCAGCACCCACATACTGCACACCCAGAACAAATAATCCAACTAGAACTAATGAAAGAACAAAAATTCCTGTCCAGGACATCAAATCACCTCTTCTGTTCATACTCTACCGAGGTAAATTTCATTTATAAAACTTACCCAATATAGATTAAAGTCAAAGCGAAAGTTACAAATAAGACCTCTCCCTAAGAAAACAGCAAAGACATGGCAATCCTATCAAAAAATCCGCGACTTGAGAGATATTCTACACTCATAAATTTTAAGAGATATCTCTCCCCTTTGAGCATAACAAAGGAAGATGGCAGACTTATCTTCTACTCACTAGCCTTCCTTGTTGCGGGAACATTGCTCGGAATTGAAATGGCCTCCAGGCGATATTGCAGAGAATTCGACTCCCAGATTGGACAAATCCAGGCTTATAAGAATACTCTTGAAATGCAAGCATATATGATATGGAATCAGGAAAGAAAGATAAAAAGACTTGAATGGAAAATCGAAGACATTCAATCTCAAAGCCCAGATAAAGATAAAGATAAGCTAAAAAAGAAATTCGAAGGTTACTAAAAACATTTAAAAACCTTCCAACACCCGAGCTTTTATGACAAATTTAGACACATCTAGTCCAGACACATCTAATCCTGAAGTGAGAAGAGATATACTCAAAGGCCTGCCAAGAGATCTATATAACCTTGCAGCAAAGCAAGCTAAATATTATGGTAGTCTGGCAGGAAATCGAATAGAATTTAATGCAAGAAGATGGAAGTCATTTTATGAAAATGCTCCTGGTTCTCTTAAACTTGCACTAGGTCTAGTTGCGGGCGCAGGAATTATGTATCTTGCAGCCGTAGCACCTCTAAAAAAGCAAGTTGAACATCAAGAATATTGCCGAGGCGTAGCCGAATGGGAAAACTCTCTGCTTAGAGAAGAAAAATTGGGAATGCGAAACGCACTAGAAGCATGTGTAGAATCATTTGACAAATACGACTTGAAAATACCAAGGGAAGTATTTGACTTCATACCTGAATAAAAATGAAACAAAAATACCACCTACTGACACAGCTAGTCATATCTTCCTCATTAGTATTGGGAATTAACGTTCTTGTTCTTGATAGATTCGATGCACGCGTACATCCAAATATGAGATTTACCACTGTAATTGCAGATTCAATTACTTCACCACTTCCGTATCATGTTTCAAAGAGTGTCCAAAACCCTTACATAACGGAGATGAGAGAGTCCCACAGACAAATCATGGCAGGATTGGATAGATTGGAAGATTATCTAAAA
>JBAXMY010000047.1:0-7640 GCA_037134055.1 archaeon | reverse complement strand
TAACAATACCTGGTGCATTGGAACTAGGAAAATTAAGTATAACTAAAGAACAAGCGGAAGAAATTCTTAACAATAGTATAAACACAAACTATAAAATAGATAATACCTTTGAATTAGATACAAGAGGATGACAGTACGTAATTACATTCTAGCAATAACATTCGGATCTCTGCTAGGAGCAGGAGCAACATATTATAAGATGCGTCCAGATCCAAATGCACAACAAATTGCGAAAATATTAGACTTATCAAAGTCTATAGACTCTATGTTGCTGGAAGACGCACCAAATCTAGCAGATATTCTTCTCATGAATAAAAACCGAGAGATGAGGGGATTATTGGGAGAATGTGATCAGATTATGGATGAAAATAACTGCCCAAAGCCATTTGGAATGGATAAATATCTTCCAAAAAAAGAAGAACCAGAAACACGAGAGAGGATTAGACTTTAGTTAACGCCAAGTAACATTAACATCATCCGTTCTTTCGCGGGGAGCAATATCAACTTTCTCAGCATCTTCCTTCAAGCCAGAATTAAACATTATTTCTCCGGTGAAAGCAATCATTCCGCCGTTGTCAATAAGGAACTCTCGGGCAGGACAAAAGAATTTTGCTCCCCTTTCTTCACACATCTTTCTGCACATCTCCTGCAACCTTGAATTACAACCAACTCCACCACCGAGAACAAGTTCATCCTTTCCCGTATGGGCCATTGCCCTTTCTGCTGCCTCGAGAAGCATTGCAAATGCCGTTTCCTGCAATGAAAATGCTAAATCTTCAATCTTCTCTCCTTTGTCATATAATTGCTGAAGTTTAGTTTGCATTCCAGAAAAAGAAACATCCATTCCCTTTATTACATATGGCAGTTCAATATATTTTCCAGTCTTTGCATGTTCTTCTATCTTAGGTCCTCCGGGAAATGGAATTCCTGCATGCCTTGCAAACTTATCAATGAAATTTCCTATCCCTATGTCCAGCGTTTCTCCAAAAACACGATATTTTCCAGCAGCATAGGCAATTATCTGTGTATTTGCACCAGAGGCATAGAGAAGAACTGGATCTTTCGCTCCAACACTTCTTCCAATCTCAAGATGAGCAATGCAATGATTTACTGGAACAATTGGAATATTTAACCGCATTGCCAATTTCTTCGCAAATTTTAATCCTTCAAGCAGGCAAGGAGCAAGCCCTGGAGCATTTGACAAAGCAATTGCTTTAATATCTAGTTCATCAACTCCTGCTTTCAACAAAGCATCATCATATAACTTATCAGCAACGACATGATGATGCTTTGCACTTTCCATTGGAATAATTCCACCTTGCAATGGTTTATACATATCCCTCAGATTCACAAGAACCTTTCCATTGCTAACAACTGCCACACCAAAAGTGTGTGCCGTACATTCAATACCCAATATCATAAAAAAGCATAGAATTCAAGATTTAAAAGATTACCCTTCACACCCATTTATCGACCAGAATATTTTTTCCAGGAAATACCTTTCGGCATAATTCCTCTGTTGTTTGCATAACTGCCAATGGAATTCACTTCAATTGTGGCAGGAATTTTTGTTTCCCTGAAGAAATTAACTGAGATATACAACTCATTACCATCTCTAATCCATAACCTGTCTTCACAAATTGCCACAAGATCACTTTTTTCAATCCGGACTTCTGTGGCATATAAGCCGAGTGGTTTCATACACCCTAGAAAACTAACTGACTTATATATTTAACCTAAAAATCGAGATGAAAAAAATAAAATAAAAATTTATAAAAAAAGAAAAATAAAAACGGAAAAGAAGATTTATTTCTTCTTTTTCTTTCTTCCGCCTCTTGCCATTTTAGCTTCACATACGTTTCCCTTTCCGTCAACATAGTAAAGATAACCTGACTTTCTCTTAATAACGTTCTTTACAAGAATTGTTCCCATTTTTTACCTCCTTTTTCTTTTTCAAAAATCATTTTGTTAATATTTTTTAATCACACGCGTATTTAAACCTTTTCCTTTTCCGACGAGGAAATCACTAATTTCAATGCTATTCATATTTATTGGAACTTCCACCAATTTTCTGAAACTTTTCTGCGGTACAATTGAAAATTTCCAAGGTCGAATAAGTAAATAATCGACGACATTATTGTCTTTATCCAACCAAATAGCTAAAAAATGAAAAAATACAAAAAAAGAATGAATTTTTCTCTTTCCGTCATTCCTGAACTCGAAAAGAAGATTCTTTGCATGGTATGTTCTAAACATCAGCCCAGAAATTTTACCAAAAAATCCAAGTTTCTTAACCTTGATGTCTATTTTCTTATTTCCCCTCTTAATTATCATGTAATTAATAGGAAAACACCATTTAATAAGGTTTTTATATCACTCTTGCCTAGAGAAATTATGGTACTAAGAAAAGAGGATTTCGTTCCAAGAGACTATAAACCTAAAGAAAATCAGGGAAACGAACAGGCAAAAATAGAGAGTATCGACGTGCTAGACAGGATAAAGGGAAAAATTCAAAAGAAAAGAGAAAATCTTAAAGTTACTCACGACCTGGATAAGACTTTTCCAATGGAATAATCCTAAAATCTAAAAAATCTTGGTAATCTTCTCTGTGGAGGCGCACCAGTCTTCATATTTACAAATTTTTCATACATAATATCAACATTTTGTTCACATACAAAATCATGCTGGCGGAATCCTCCACCAAAAGTTTTTGGAATATGCATGAGTTCGTGAATTATTACCTTATCCTGTTCGTCTGGAGGCATTTTCTCGAAAATTTCCAGGAATTCTATTGCATAAAATGATGGAGTCTTCATTGCCTTCTGCATCAGTTTTCCGAGGGTATGACATCTTGCAATTGTCCTTCGAGAAGATGAACCTCTGCTACGAAGGCATTCAACCCTGCCCACATCCACATGATCCATACCAAGCAGACGAACTATCTCTATCATTCTTTCTTTCAAATCTGGTGCATCTTGATATTTCATATTCTTTTTCTCCTTTTTTAAAATTCAAATCTCGAAAACGCTATTCCCATTTATATCTCTTTTTTTGAAAACAATCTTTCCTGGAGGAACTCCAAGCAACTTCGATAGTTGCGTACGAATCTCCAAGCCGATATCTGAATCCCCTTCCTGACTTGCCAAGTAAATTATATATTTATTCAGACCAAACTTCTCTAACCTAGGCGAAGTTGCACCAAACTTTAATTTTACTGTCACATCCATGATTTATTAAGAAAAACCAAGTTTATAAATTTTTAACTTCTACAACACTATGGTCAAAAATCTTCTAAATATTTATAAAGTCGGATGAAAACAAAGATGCATGAGCCAAGAAGGTTTACAAAAATTAATCACAGAAGCAAAAATGCCTTATTTGGCTAACCTGCAGTGGAATGAAGAAACTCTGGGAAGACATTTTTCAGAAAAACGATCCCCTATGAAAAATATTCGCACATTCTGGGCGGCTCTTGAACCAAATGTAAACAGTCCAATTCATAATCACAGACTAGACTTTATGTGTGAAACACACATACTTGTTCATGGTTCTGGAAAGTTCATTATTTATGATCCAGATGGAAAGTCTGCAAGAAATATCCAACTCATAAAGGGGATCCCTCACGAAGTATTCTCTAATTATATAATTCATCCAGACCATCAATACATTGCTGGAGAAGAAGGAAGTATTTGTCTTGCATTTGAATATCATCCATAGTTAAAATATCAATTCGTTTTACCCAGCACATTCTTATCGTAATATTCTTTGAACAGCCTTTGGACGAGTCTAGTTTTCTCAAACTCTGACTGGAATACTGTAGAATCAATCTGATTTATTGGCAAGGCATTGAACAATGTACTGCTAATAAACAGTTCATCATACTCCTTTGCCAGTACCCTGGCCAGAGGAATCTCCTCTTCAACTATATTAAACTTACCAGTGCAGACTTCAATAATAATTTTCTTTGTAATTCCTTCAAGAACCTGCGCTGCCGGAGGCATAATTAAATTATTTCCCTTGATTGCGAAGAAGTTACTCCTTGTTCCCTCGCGAATATTACCTTTGTTGTCAACAAGTAGAGATTCAATGGCTTCAGCTCTTTCCGCTTCCCTAAAAGCAAGGAAGCTGAGTAGCAAGTCCTTAGTCTTGGATTCTGGAAACCTGCGCTCACCAACATAGGTCGTAACCTTAACACCATGCTTATAGAACCTATCTGGATAATAGTGCACTCCGGTAAGAGGAAAGACATAAAGTTTCGCATTCTTGTTCTCATTTGCATCTCCAATTAGCACAATTCTAAGGAATGCGTCCTTGAGTCCATTCCCAGAAACAACTTTATTCAATAAATCAAGGATCTCCTGCTTTCCGTATTGACATACCAAATCTATCCTAGCTGCAGAGTCCAAAAGCCGGTCAACGTGGTACTCTGCAAAAAAGATTTTGCCTTGAATCACCTTCAAAGAGGAATAAACTGCAAAATCAAAGAAGTATGCTTTATCAGCTACAGAAACGACTGCATCCTTCTCATCGATCAACTGTCCATTGAATCCTACGTAGACCATAAAATATAAAGCACGTTGAAAGATATAAGCTTATTGTTTAATCTCGACTAATTTATCTCTGCTTTTCGGATTTTTTATTCTTATCTTTCTATAGGAAATGCCTAGCTCCTTTGCCAATAGATTGATTATTCTCGTATTTGCCTTTCCATCTTCAGCCGGTTGCTTTACACTAATAACATACTCAGAATCAGACAACTTCTCAATAGACTCCTCCCTAGAACCTGGTTTAGCTTTTACTTTAATTATCATGCAGCAATTGGTCCATCGTCATACTCTTCCTCTTCATCTTTTTCAGCATACCTCTTCCTTGTATTCGCTCTGATCATATCGGAAACTTTAGTTAGAAGAGTTTTATCTTTCTTTATTTGGGCCCTTATTTGTTCGTCAGTTGGTAAATCTTTCAAAAGTGATTCGTCTCTCCTTAAAGTTGTTAAATGACGCAATGCACGAACATACTCATCTTTAATTTGTGCCCCTCGCACCTTAAACGTTGAAAGGTCATATCCCTGTACTTCCCTTTCAATATACGCATGTTCGAATGCCTTATCTCTAATCGTTTTAATAAAATTCTCATCATACTCCCTATAGAGAATGCATTCAAATGGCGATGGTTCTGAATATCCCCTTCTAATAAGATTTCTAGCTATACGTTCTATCTCAGGATCAGTTTTTTCCATTTTTTAATCTCGAGAAATGTGCACTTCATTGTTTATTAATATTTAGATGGTACTGGGAAAACCTCCAGTCAACTAAAAACTAATTTATTTAGTAATGATCTCAAAGCCATCCATGTGCTTTAACTTATACTCCTTGCCCACGGCTTTCTTTGTTCGTACATCTATAGCTTTAACAAAATTCTTTCCAATATCACTATGCAACCTAAATGCAAAATCAAGTGCAGTGCTTCCAGGTTTCATCAAATAACAATCAGGAAGAATATTTCCCTTACTATCTGCTAGTTTATCTCCAGCTGGGAAAATTGCAATCATTCCAATCACATCCAGAACACTCTTATTCAAAACTTCTTGTATTCCAGTACTTCCAAACTTATTCATGACCTCTTTAATCTTATCTAGCGCTTCTTTCTGTTTAGCACTAAGTTCTTTCAAAGGTGTAAAATCCTGTTCGCCTGGAACGTATTCAATCAAACCATGCTTGTCTGCTTCTCTCAATGCCAATTCTCCATCAGCAAAGCAAGGAACCATAGGATAATCAAACTCTGCCTTGACTTTTTCATAATTCGCAGGACCATTTGGAGTATCTACTTTATTTGCAGCGATAATCATGGGCTTTGTATACTTTCGCAATGCTCTGGCAAATTCATACACTTGGGCATCGGTCCAAGCCGTCGGCTTCTCAGCATTAAGTCCTGACTTGAGAACGACATGCTTAACATCATCAACGCTCACCTTTAATCCAGAGAATTGCTTAGCAACAGATTCAGCAAAATTAGTATGTTGCATTTCCAGAGTCCTAGCAAATACCTTCCAGGCTTTTCTAAGTATGGCAGAATACCACAAGTCCAACTCCTTTTCAATCATATTGATAACATTTCCAGGGTAGAAATCCTTGACGGGCTTTCCAGCGGCATCGAATTCTCCAGACATGTCAACAATGTGAATAAATGCATCCGCCCCAGACAAATCATTGAGGAATTCATTTCCAAGTCCCTTTCCCTCCGATGCACCTTCAACAAGCCCTGCAACGTCCATCAATTCAAATGGAACAAATCTCCAGCCCTTTTTTACATATCCCTCGCGAGGATTACTTATCTTTCCAAACTCCTTAGCAAGGTCGTGTATCTTGACGTAAGCCATTCCATGATTTGCCTTTATGGTTGCAAATGGATAACTTGCGATGAGAACGTCCATGAGCGTTGCCGCTTTGAAAAACGTACTTTTTCCGCTGTTGGGACACCCCACTATTCCAATTAACATGTTAATTCTCACCCTTTATCTCTTTTAAAAGTTTCTCAATTCTAATTCTCAGCTCTTCCATGGAACCATCATTAGATATCTCCTTGTCTTTCATGGAATAGCAGTCTGCAATTCTAAGCCCAGATTCTTTTTCACCTTTGCCAAAATCCCGTTGATCAAACTTGACAAATTCTTCAAATGTGCTCACACTATCTTTTTCAGTCCTAGTGTTTACTCTTTTGAACCTATTTTCCATGGTCGAATCTACTCCAATAAAAAAGAATTCATCTCTTTTTCTAAACTCAAGAACTTCTCCAGGATTTCTAAAACCATCGATGACATAATTCTGTCCAGGTTTAACTTTATTTAAAAGCACTTTTGCCAGAGCCCCTCGGCCATGTTTCTCCCTTAATTCATCTCCCAAATCCTGCAAATTCTGTCTGGTAAACTCTTTCCCATCCTTTTCCAACTCCTCCCTCAGCACGTCCGAGAAAACAAGTTTGATGAATCCATACTCTTTTACGAGAATATTAGCCACCGTCCCTTTCCCCGAGCCCATACCACCCACAAGTCCTACAATCATTACCCTTTCTATAATCTCAAGTTTATTAAGTTTTGGTGAAGAAAAGCCATATAAAAATCTAAAAAACCTCTCATCCTAAATCTTTAAATATGTTCCTTAATCCATTTATTTGTGTGAGCCCATAGCTCAGCCCGGTTTAGAGCACTGCTCTTATAAGAGTGCATTCCGCTAGGAGTGTATTTTCATGCTGGAGAACCTCGGTTCTTTAGGCAGCTAAGAAAGGCAGGGGTCCTGAGTTCAAATCTCAGTGGGCTCATACTTTTTATATCGACGATAAAGAAAAATGAGAATGGGTCCTGAGCCAGATTTAATTATTGGACAGATTTAAATAATATAGATTTCTGATTAGAGTATGGGTTGGAAAAGCGGAGCGATTTGGGGGACTATAACTGGCGCAGTAATCTATTTGGTTATGATTGCTTTTTCTTTAATGAGTGGAAATCCAACATATCAAAGTATTGTTTATAGGGTTTGGTATCAGAATATTCCTTCTTTTCTCGGGTTCTGTGCTATTAGTTTGGTAATTGGGGCAGTTGTTGGAAAGATAAGGAGTAAGAAGTAATGGGTTGGAAAAATTGG
>JBAXMY010000046.1:0-7682 GCA_037134055.1 archaeon | reverse complement strand
CTTTCACATCCATATCCTTAATTGGGAAGGCAGGTTTAAATAGTTATTCAGTTTTATTGAGAATATGAAGGGGCTGACTGAAAAAGAGGCAGAAGATCTTCTTGAAAAAGAGAAATTCAACGTTGTCAAGAGAGCAGTTGCTAGAAATAAGAGTGATTTTAATAAGATTAGTAGGCAAATTGAATTTCCCTGGGTAATGAAGGCTGCATCATCAAAGATAGTGCACAAGGCCAAGGTTGGAGGTGTTGTTTTAAACATAAAAAATATATCTTCAGCAGAAAATGCCTTTGACAAGCTGAAACGCATTAAGGGTTTTGAAAAAGTAATGATTCAGGAGAGGGTGCATGGCGAGGAATTGATAGTTGGAATAAAAAGGACGCCTGAATTTTCCCATGTTCTAATGTTTGGAAAGGGAGGCACCAATGTTCAAAAGGAAAATGATGTTTCATTTAGAGCCCTGCCAGTTTCCGTGGATGATGTAAAGGAAATGATGGCCGAAACGAAGGTTTTCTCTCTTTTGAAGAAGAAAAAAGTTAAAATCGCGGTCGTGGAACAGAATTTAATGAAGATGTCAAGATTGGCAGAAAAATATCCTTCTCTACTAGAGTTGGATATTAATCCCTTGATTGTCAACAACAAAAATGCAGTGGTTGTTGATGCTAGGATTCTCTTTGGATGAATAGGCTGGGGCGATTCTAAAAACATTAGTTTTAAATATCATGGGCTGGATGCGATTGAATGAATCGAACTGATTGGGGATGGGATAATCTAAGGAAGAAGGAAGCAATCGAGGAAGCGAGAGAAATACTGGAATTTTATTTTGATATTAGGCCGACAATGAGTGATAGAATGTTTCTTAGGCAATATGTTTTAGAAGCAGCAGCTTACTATGAAGAGAATCCATATCCAGGATTAGCTAGCGAACAAGCAAAACAAGATACTATGAGAATTGTTCAGCACGCTCCAGATCCTGCCCTCCATGGAGCTGTTAAACTTCTCATGGTGCATTATAATTTTAAAGATGTTTCAAAGATGAGAGAATCTGTTTATCATAGGCCTATGAATTTTTCCGAGTTGATTGAACAATCTAATATCTAAAACTACTCATCGGAATATATTCAATTCCTATTGGGAACTGCCAAAACTTAACAATCCACCTATAAACATGGGAATGCGAGGGCGAAGTTCTTGCATACGCATATTTGCCTCATAGCAGTTTGGACTTATGTTTTGGACGCCTTGCCAGAGTTCTCTGCCTTTCTTTGTGTCTCCTATTTCACAATATGCATCGGCAAGTTGCATTGTTACCGTTAACAATGATTTAGGATCGAATCTGCCGTAACCCGAATCATCGTGCCAGGATTCCTTTCTATTTTTCAATAGAAGACGTGCGAGTTCATAACATTGAATTGCTTGTCCCATTTTATCTTTCCACTCTTTTTTCTTCTCTTTCTTCCAACCTGGTTGTGCCACCAAAGCTTCCAGGACGACACCTTGACGGTAGAGAAAAATAATATTTCCTTTTACTCTTCTATTCGATTCTGACATGCATTCTACTGCGACCTCGAACTTCCGGTCCATGAAATGACCCACTGCTAGGTCACTGTTGCTAATCCAAGGTAGATCATCCATTGCCCCGTATTTTGCATTTCTATAGGCTTCTCCAAGAAGAATTTCATCTGATCCAGTTCGTTCACCACCTAGATAGGTTTCGGCTAAATCTGCTAATTCGGATTCCATTATGCTGTTTCTGCTTCCATATGGTTTAACATTTGCTTGTATATTGGCAGGAGCACTGCTTTTTCCCAGTAATCTTCCGAAATCTGAAATTGCCATTTCCTTCTTTGGAACATAGACGCGTATTCCATATAATGTTCCAAGACAGAAGACGCGGTGTCCAACTAAAAATGGTTTTTCCAATGCATCTTGGAATGTTTCATGAGCTTTTTTTGATTTGTCTGGGTCTGTTAGTAAGCCATAGGCTGTGGAAACAACATTAAATCTTTCTTCTGCTAGTCTTTTCGCTCCTTCAGACTTGTCTCTTTGTACATCTGGATGCAGTTTGAGTGATAATTTTCTGTAGATTTTTTTTATTTCATCAGGACTAGCTGCTCGTCCAACCCCTAGGACAGATCGAGCCATTCTTAGTTTTGGTGATTCTTTTTCCTCTGCACCAAATAGACCGTACTGATTAGCCATAGGGAACTGAATCCCTACAGCCTTTATATATTTAATTTCAATACGCTGGTATAATGAATGGTGTAAGTTTCTCGGAAAAGATTAAAAAGACTCCATTCATGTGGAACTAATGGCAAAAATGGCAAGACGAAACATGACCTATGCTCAGTTAAATCTATATGCGGGAATAATTTCAAATGACGGTGTTTCCGAAGGACGATTTAATTCTGAGGTTCAGGATTTGGAATCACAAAAAAGATATTTTGAGGCTATGAAAGTTGTTAATCGAGCGATTGATTCATTTCATAATGGAAATGAATTTGACAAATTCAGTAATAGAATAGAATATTGTGTCTACCCTCTTGTAGAAAATGAATCTCAAGCAAAAACTATGATTGATATTCTTTCCCAGCACTATCCGAATGGAAAACCAGTTATTTCTTTAATTGATTCAATGCATGGTCATCTGAGGTTTTACAGACAAATAGAATTCGAAGGTATGACTGAAGCAGATAAACCTCTTTTGGTGGAAAGAGTAAATTCTACTGGAATGGGACCAATGAGATATGGAAACAATCCTAACGAGAAAGGAATGGAAGATTTTTCTTGGAAATATTCTTTGTTTTTCTTTCCAAAATCTTAGTCTTATTTTGGAAGGAGATCCCAATAGGCTCTTGCCATCCAAACTACTGGGGGAGCTACAGCGGTAGCAACTCCAGCGAGAATTGTTGTTGTCAGACCGGCACCGGCTGAATGAGCAGCATATGCAGCGCCCGCACCTTGCAAACCACAGCAGGCAAAATAATCGACTATTGCAATTGGTACGTACAAGAGTCCTTCAACGCCCTTTCCGTCACCTTTGTGACTTATAGCCTTTGCTGTTCCTCTTGGGACAAAGTTTAATATATTATCTAGAGTGCGTATTACCATTTTGTGTAAATTTGCTATCTGAAGAGGGTATTTAATTCTTTCTTTTTATATTCAGAGATTAAAAAATAAAGGAAAAAATAAAAAAATAAAATGTTTTCCTTGATTTTCTTTTTAGATTTGAGGCATACTTGCTTGGGCTTTATTGATTTCTTCTTCGCTTATGGGAATATCCTTTAGCTTTCCTTCCATGAATGCGTCATAGGATGAAATATCCAAGAATCCGTGGCCCGATAGATTGAATACTATCGTTTTACCATCGTTTTTCTTCGCTTCATCTATTGCTGCTTTTACTGCATGCGATGATTCCACGGCAGGAATTATTCCTTCTGCTTTTGCAAAGAGAATTGCTGCTTCAAAAACTTCTGATTGATTGTATGCTTTCGCGTCAATAAATCCTTCTTTGTAAAGTGCTGATACCAATGGAGACATTCCATGGTAACGCAGGCCAGCTGCATGAATCGCCTGAGGCATAAATGCTGCGCCTAGGGAATGCATCTTGATTAGAGGTGTAAGGCCTGCAGTGTCTCCAAAGTCATAGGCAAACTTTCCCTTCGTTAGAGAAGGGCATGCTGTAGGTTCTACTGCAATTGCTTTTATGTCTTTGTACTTGCCTTCCTTTTTTAGTTTATCGCTCAAAAATGGAAAACAAAGTCCTGCAAAGTTGCTTCCTCCTCCCACGCATCCTATTACCGTATCGGCTTTTTCGGAAATGCTGTCCAACTGTTTGATGGCTTCCTGTCCGATTATTGTTTGATGTAAAAGGACATGATTAAGTACCGAACCTAAAGAGTATTTCGTATCTTTACTCTGTGCTGCTTCTTCCACGGCTTCGCTTATTGCAATTCCTAAACTTCCAGTACAATTTGGATCTTTTTCTAGAATCGCGCGTCCTGATTGGGTAAGATTGCTAGGAGATGCAAATACTTTTGCTCCAAACATCTTCATGACGGACTTGCGGAGAGGTTTCTGCTCGTAACTGCATTTAACCATGTAAACCTTACAGCCTAAGCCAAAGATGTTACATGCAAATGCGATTGCAGAGCCCCACTGTCCTGCTCCTGTTTCTGAAGTTATGTACTTGACTCCTTCTTTCTTATTATAGTATGCTTGAGCTAGTGCCGTATTCAGTTTGTGAGAGCCGACGGGACTTACTGACTCGTTCTTGAAATAAATTTTACAATTTGTCTTCAATGCTTTTTCAAGTCTTTCTGCTCTTACGAGTGGAGTTGGTCTGTAAATTCGGTAGGCATCACGTACTTCTACTGGAATTGGGATATACTTTTCCTTGCTGACTTCTTGTTTTATTATTTCCATGGGAAAAATAACGGCAAGGTCTGCTGGTCCAATTGGCTGTTTTGTTCCAGGATGCATCGGTGGATCCAATGCAAAAGGAATATCTGCCTGGATATTATAATAAGATTCGGGAATGTCTACTTCTGAAAGAATAATCTTCTTATCTGTGTTTGTCATATTAAACATACCTCCTTTCAATGAACATCGGTTCTTTTCGGATGTTTCTTAAGTATAAAAATGTATTAGAAACGCCACCGATAAGCGGAAAGGAATTTAGTTCTAACTAAAGAAAAATATTTTATTCTATTGCCACCGATAAGCGGACGTAAGTTTCATATGTTCTGAAGAGGTGAGAAGTATATAAGTTTATCTATAAAACTCTTCCAATTTTTGGCCGTCATACTGTTTAGTTGCCAGATCGTTCGCAATTAAAGATCCAAATTCTCTGCAGAATTTTGGTGTTGGCCCATCTATTGTACCAAGATATTCTTTTTCGACTTGCCTGACATTGGCGGCAGCAACTTCAAGAGGGATTCTACCCGGGAGGACAATATCTCCATTGCCCATTTTTCTAAGTCCAACTGAGAAATTAGTATTATTTGTTGCATTGTCACAAAATTCACTAACTGCTTTTCTTCCAAGAGCAAAAGCTTCTCGTGCATCAACACGCGATTTCTCTAAAACTCTTGAAATATGATTTGGTGTAGATGTTGTTTCTTTAATTTTAAGATAATCGAAGTTTACATCAACCCTAATTCTCTCTTTTATAACCGAAGCAATAAATTCAGCATAATTAAATGATCCTGGTCTTCCGTGTTCTGTGTGTCCATGGGAATCAACGGACTCTGTTTTACCATAAATTTCGGAAAGAGGTGTGTCGTTTGCATCAACTAGTTCTTCACTACATACAATAAATACCTCTCCCCGTTTAGACAGTGAATCATCAACTCTGTCTACTAATGTTTTTTCGTCATACGGTGTTTCTCTTGGCAGGAATAAATGGGGTGCTGCTTCTGGGTCGATTTCTCCTTTAAGATTCATTTTTGCAAGAGCACAACCAAGTGTGAGCCATCCAGTATTTCGTCCTTGAGTTTGATAGACTACTACTGATGCACTGGAATATGCGTTCCTTCCCATATGCTCTATTTTTGGGCTAAATCCAGATAAATCGGGATGCATAGCTCTAATTAGTTTAGCATTTGAAAGACAAGCAGAAAGATAACCTGGAGTACGTTCATGTGGCCTTGGAAGATCGTTATCTACCGTTTTTGCGATATGAATTCCTTTTCCCACATTTTTAATTACATCTGCAGAGTCATTGCCTCCAATGTAGAACACACATTCTATTCCTCGAGAATCTAGTGTTTCTCTTATTTTTTGTATCTTTTCATCGTCTTTTCCAGATTTTAAGCGTAGTCTAGTTGTTTTAAGATGGGCTCCCGGTTTGCTTATAATCTCATAAATTTTTGTATCAGACATATCTGTTAAAGGTATGAGATTTCCTTCAACATTAGGGTTTAGTCCACCACCTTCAAATCCATTTCTAAGTCCGATTAGTTCAAGCCCTCTAAGTCTTGCTTCGTAGATTACTCCTGCGAGAGTATCATTGATTACTGCGGTGGGTCCTCCTGCTTGTCCGACAGCTATTGTTCTTCTTGCCATTTTCCTATGTTTTTTCTGAGATACCGGAGTTTTTAAGGTTAATCAATAAGGAGAATATGGATAGAGTTTGATTATTTTTTCCATTGCAGATTGTTGACGACACGTTTTCTTCCGTTCCAGTCTGCATTAATCATAATTAATCCTGCGATGACCATGATTGCTCCGCCTAGAATTCTGTTGAACATTAGCCCGGCAGTTCCGATTGCGTAAAGAATGAGTCCTGTCCAGAATGCCTTTGAAGAAAATAGTGCTTTCGCATATGCTTTGTTTAAACCACGAAGGGTAACCTCTCTTGTCATATAATATAATGTGGATGATGGCTTTTATATCTTATCTTAGACATACTTGTATTAGAAGACAGCAATCCTTAAATATACTTAATTTCTGCAGAGTTTATGGCAAAAACCATAGCTACACCTGGAATTTCTAAAGGAACTTTATTTTGGAGAAGAGACATAGTACCTGCTTACAAGCTAGCTAGTGCATTTGCTGGGAAAGAAGGGCGTGTTGCAACAATGCCTGATGTTATTAGAGCTAAAGCCTATGCTGACGACCAAGATCCAGTTTGGACTAATTATATAACAACAACTTCTGGTGAGTTTTATGGAAAATCTGCTGGTGGAGTTCCAATTGTTGTTGTGGCACATGGAATTGATGGAATTTTGCAAGACGAAGGAATAATGAAAAGATCTATGAAGAATCTTAGAGAAAATAATAATATTCAACTAACTTCTGGCGAGTTCCGTAAACTTGAGAATGGAGAATATGGGCCTACGCAGGTTGTTGAACATTCTACTGTTATCGGAATGAGAGAATTTCCTAATTCAGTTTTGAGCTATTGTGATGCAATGATGAATGATACATTATTAATTGCAAGACTGGGACCTACCTATGCAGAGTTCCTAGATAAGCATGAGAAAATAACTCTAGCTGAGTCAAAAAATGATTTTATTATAGTTAATGATCATAAATATCCTTACAATCCTCGAGAGAATAATGGAGGATTATTGAGTATAGGGCAATTGATGAATTGTCAGCGATGCGGTGGAGAGCCAAGTAGCGTTTCAAGTGAGATTGATGTTTCTGATTTGAGCTGCGGTGGAAGATTTATAGCCCTGGAAGGGAAAGGAGAATTGGGAGTTGTGGGAAATGAATTTGCTGACTTATTTAGAAATATTTCCGATAATTGGAAAAAAGTTTCTGTGCCATACGCTGGGGCAGTACCAAGTTTCCATAATTTAAAGAAGCGCAGAAATGACTGGTTTACAGTATATACGAATGAAGATAATCCTGATAAGTCTGGTTTTTCTAGGTTCCATGTAAAACATGTAACACCAGTTTCAGGACCTGCAAGTTTTAAAACTAAAATTGGAGGATATCATGGTCTTTTGAGGTATGAACAGAAGGAAGTTAGGGACATTGCCCCAAAGGATGCGAATGCATACGCAATTGGTGAAGCTGAGATAATCTGGGAAAATGGTAATCCGGTATGGCATCATGTTCCTGTTAAATTTTATCGTGCTCAGGTTGACAGTTCAAGAGTCATTTTAACGGAAGATGAAGTTTTGAAGGACATGGGATTGGTTAGAAAGCTTCTTACTGCATAAATTTCTAATTTT
>JBAXMY010000045.1:0-8342 GCA_037134055.1 archaeon | reverse complement strand
CCACCTCTTCCAATACCAAACAACCCTCCTCTCCATCCAATATAAAATGAGCCCAGCCGATAGCTTGCACCATTCTTACCTGTAAGAATTGTTCTGTAACCAGCCCCAGAGGTAAAATCAGCACCATTCATCCACAAGCTAACTGTGAAGTTAGAAGTTAGATTATTTACAAAACCAGTTTCAACTGCACCAGTTATTCCATTAAAACTCATACTCTTCCCAAACTTCCCACTAGTATTCTGAACAGCTCCCCCAACAACAGTCCCATTATTTCTTCCCATATAATCTACAACTCCCCCACTCGCATTAAGGTCATCCATTCTCCACCAGGAAACCAATGAATTATCAAGGTTAGGAATAAGAGTACCAATTCCAGCTAAATTATCAGACACACTTATATTAAACTGTGGATTTGCAACAGAGTAATTGTTTCCAGCAATTGGACCAGTCACATTCACACCAGGATTTGTAATATCCAGAGTTATATTTCCAGTTGTCGTCGTAACAGAGTTTCCAGCCCAGTCAAATATATTCCAGAACCAGGAATATATTCCTTCTGTGAGAGTAATGACTGTACCGATTACGGTTGTTACAGTTCCAGGAACAAAGCTGTAGAAATTCGTCTGAGTGCTTGTATAAACTGCCCCGCCAGTAATAGTTCCATTATACATTCCAGTTGCCTTATCAATAAGAGTCGTCCCCGAACCTTCATTGAAATCATACCATGCCACAAGTCCAGAAGAAGGCAGATTGGAATTTGAAACAAGTCCAGAGCGGTATATTTGAGTTATTTCTGTCGTAGTTAGACTTCTATTGTAAATACGCACTTCATCGATTGAGCCGTTGAAATAAGATGGTCCAGTTCGATTTATTCCTATGCTAGGACCATTTAAAGGATAGAATGTTGGTGTTCCAACAACTCCATTCTTAAAGAAAGTTGAACCATTATAAGCTACAAATTCCCAATCATTCGTTGAAGTTGGCTTTATCCACATACTACTTGCAATAACTGGGGAAGCATATTTTATAATAACAACTCCTGAGCCTCCAGTACCACCTATCGTTCCAGTAAAGAATACTCCCCCACCACCACCTCCAGAATTTGCGGTTCCATTAATGGTTGTATTGCCTCCTCCACCCAATCCTCCTGCACTCGCAGTGCTCGTACTTCCACCAGCACCTCCACCAGCATAATAAATTAAACTACCAGAAATATTATATGCAGATCCATTACCTCCTATTCCTGGAGTGCCTGCACTTGGTAAACCTCCAACTGTTCCAGCTCCTCCTCCCCCGCCTCCAGCTCCTGTTCCTGAACCATTACCCCCATTATTTCCTTGACCAACCGTTCCGTTTCCTCCTAAAGCAGTGTAAGACCCTCCGCCACTGCCTCCATTTCTTCCGTTACGAACTGAGTTACCAGCCCCTCCACCCCCAATGGCAACTAGACTACCAAAAGTAGAGTTCCCCCCATTATCTCCATCGGCTCCATTTACAGTTTTTCCTGCTCCCCCAGTCCCGACTATTGCATTATAGCTACCGTTAACTAGATAGTATGAATTATTGTACACTAATCCTCCAGCTCCTCCTCCAGCATTTCCTCCACCACCGCCCCCAGCAACAACTAATGTTTCTGCACTTGCAATGCTACTCGAAGCATTTAAAGTTCCATTGCTTGTAAACGTGTGAACAACATAGTTTCCATCATAAGTTATTACTCCTCCATTCGCATCAATTCCAGTACTAACATACCCCGTACTTCCGTCAAAATTCAACCATTTATTATTCGTATGAGTTATATTCAAGAATGCATTCTTTATTCCAGACAACCCATCACTCAAACTTGCAGTAAAGTTAATGGAGACATTATTCGTAATTAAATTAAGGATTGGTGAAAAGATGTTTCCAGATGGGGCAGTCGTATCAAGAATAACTGTCCTTTGTTCAGTCTGATTTACATTTCCAGCAATATCTTGAGCGTATGCTGTATATGTATATGGTCCTTGGGCAGATAGACTAAAGTTATTGATGTATGGAGTTGCCGTCGCATTATACAGAGAGGATATTTCCGCTTGTGATAAGGCACGATTGAATATCATTACATCATCGATGGAACCGTTGAACAAATCTCCAGTACCATCATTACCGAGCCATAAACTATTTACAGCTCCCGACAGATATGCTCCGGGCAAAGTATAATTCTTAGTGTTTAATCCATTGATATACATCTTTCCAGTTCCAGTTGAAGAAGACCAAGTGACAGTAACAAGATTCCATCTATACATATTTAATCCTCCATCAGAGCTTCCACTAGCCGTATTTACAGAAGATGAATTTGTTACGAAACAAAGCCCAATCTTCCCTAAATTAGAAGGAGTTGTTGGGTTTAAATTAACAGTTATAGCAATCTCTTGATTCCACCCCTTATCGATTATTCTAGTAAATCCTGCAGCTCCAGCACTACTATTTTGGGGATATACCCACAAAGAATAAGTAACTCCTGTGAAATTCTTAGATTGTGTAACTCCTGCAGGAAGACTTACATAACCATTTATTCCATTAAGGCTAACTGCACTTCCCATATTTCCTTCTTGAACAATAGATGACCCACTATAGGCAGTCCCATTATTCCCATAACTACTCCAATCTTTAACAAAAGTAGAATTTTCCCCCGCTTCATTATTAAATCTCCACCATCCAACAAGAGAGCGATTCCAATCTACAATCACAGATGAGTACAAGTTCGAGTCAGATGAAGAAACATTTATTGCAAAGGTAGTTGCAGCATTGTACAGAGTATTATTTGTAGGCGTAGGTGAAGTGAAGTTAACTGCAGGCAAGACATTGTCAATTGTGAATGTTGTACTCAAGTTCGCAACATTTCCATATATGTCTTGGGAATATATCTTAGCAGTGTGACTTCCATCTGCCAGTCCAGTATAGGTATTTGCCAGGAATCGAGAGGATTGATTTGCATAGAGCGCAGTTATTTCATTCTGGGACAGAGAGCGATTGAATATCATTACATCGTCGATGGAACCGTTGAAAACGGAACTTGCAGTTCTCGCTAATTGTAACACATTCGTGTTATAAGATATTCCCCCAGATTTTACAACGCTCGTCCCAGAAGCAATACCATTAAGATAGACCATCATTGACCCATTATATACTGCTACAATATTGTACCATTGTCCTGCTGTAATAACAGAACTTGACAAAAATACAGTTGTAAGATCATTATTAATGGCAAATCTTATATTTGGAGTTAAATAAATTTGATAAGAACCTGATTTTTCAAGAGGAACTGCATTAAAAGTATTTGCATTAACCCAAAGACTAATTGTAATGCTACTATTTGAACTACTCATATTTAATGAAACCGAATTAGCAATATTTACGCTATTTGTCCCATTAAATGTGAAGCTCTTCCCAAATTTACCAGATGTATTTTGCACAGCTCCTCCGACAACAGTTCCATTATTCTTTCCAAGGTAATCCACAACTCCTCCACTTGCATTTAGGTCATCCATTCTCCACCAAGACACGAGAGAATTATCCAAATCGACAAAAGTCGAAACAAGATTGTCATCATTTGTTGACACGTTCAAAGTTGCAAACGTCTTTCCAATTGAAGTCCCACTTACTGGAGTAATAAGTGTCAAAATAGGAGCATAAATATCTGAACTACTTGCATTCATTGTAATTGTCCCCCAGACTAATGGAGAAATGAAATTGTTCCAGGAGAGTAATTTCAAAATTGGATAAATACTTGTGGTAGATACGGGAATAGTAAAGTTGTTCGAAGATGAATTATCTGCGCTAGTTGTTGCAGATAAGTTCTGCTCTGCAGTATACAACCAACTCATTCTTCCCTTATTGGCTAATATGCTAATTTCCTGATTAGATAAGCTTCTATTCCAAATCATGACTTCATCTAGGCTGCCATTAAGATTTCTTCCAGAAAGAGCACGACCAACTTCCAATGTTGCAATTTTATCTTGCACGACAGGTCCACCCAAATACACACAATTTCCATCTGGGGCTCCATTAACAAACATACAAATATTACCATCATATCTCATGACCACATGATACCATTGCCCATAATTTAATGCAGATGCAGTTGAAGTAGAACTATAAGTGCTAGCATTCCAAACATAAAAGTTAATTTTTTTAGTAGAATTATCATAGCCCGCTTGAAAAATTCTGTTAGTGTTATCAAAGTTAACAGGTCCTTCAAGAGATTGAAGAACACTAACCTGTGGTTTTATCCAGTATGCAACTGTGAAGTAACTGCCGAGTTTAGTAGAATTATAATTATTTATACCTGCATAATTATTAATGCCATCAAAAGCAAGCCCGCTAGAGTATTTACCGCTCGTTGTGAATCCAGCACCGCTATAGAATGTAAGATTTGTTTGGTTCATTATATCCACGCCAAGAGTAGCATTTTCTCCAATAGCGGTATTATTATCTAATCTAAGATACAAAATCAACCCACTAAATAATCTCGAATCATATTCTCCGTAACCATAGGTAGAATTCCAATAAGCTATTTGTGCACTTATGTTTGAACCAACAGGCCTAGAATATCCGTTCACATTAAGGGTTACATTATCATAAGTACTGTTTAGTACAGTCTGGGGCATCTCCAGGGTTCCATTTGTACTGAATCTTGCACTCGTATTTGCATAAATGGCTGCAACTTGTGCGGCTGAGAGTGAAGAGTTGAAGATCATTACATCATCAATTGAGCCGTTGAAATATTTTTCGGATAAAATACCAGTTCCAATAACAAGAGTCTGGATACCACTAGCATATACCGGAGAAACTCCGCTAGAGGAGTCAATTCCATTACTAATTTGCCCATTTATATAAATATCGGGAGTAACGGAATTACTGTTATTTAATACGAAAACTATATGAGTCCAACTACCTATTATTGCCGGTGCTAATGATTGTCTCCCCCTATTAGCACTGCCATATGCATTCCACCAACTTATAGTATACTTACCATATCCAGAGCAATAGTCGTTGATGGATAATGTCCAAGGGGAACTAACCCCATCATACAATTTCCCAATAATACTCATCCTACTTGAACAAGAGCCAGGAGGTAAGGAATTTGCCCTAGTCCATAAAGAAACTGTAAGTCCGCTATTGGATATCGAATAGATACTACTGTTACTGCAATTCACATAATCATTCACTCCATCAAAACCTGCCGCACTTCCATACACACCCGAACTATTAACGAATGCGCCATTTGTATAAATCCCATTATTATTTTGCCCAGATAAATCTCTCGCCGTGCTCGAATTATCTCCATCGAAGCTCCAATAGCCGACCAGGCTATCGTATGGACTGCCCCCATATGAAAGCAGGGCAGCATTGCTACTCACATTAGTTACATTCGTGAAAACTCCATTTGCAGTCGTGTAGGAATTAAATATTCCTGCTGGAATTGAAACTGCTGCAATTGCATAGCCCACCAAGAAAAGGGCAAAGAGGCTGAGGATAATGAATAAGGCAGGTTTAACTAGCCTCTTTCTTTTTTTCATATTCTTATTGTTGTTTGGTTGGTTAAAAGTCATTTGAATGTGCTCCGGGAAGGTGTGTTATCGTTGAGTCCCTCGGGAGGGATACGGGAAGGGATATGGAGGCCAGGTGTCCAATCATAAACTTGCCCATAAATTGGGTTATTATCTAAACCTGAGCGTAAAGCAGAGCGTAAACCCCTCCCATGAACCCCAAAACCCCTCTCAAAAACACCCAAATTCCATCTATTTCCATTATCTCCATCAAAAATGCGACAGGCATTTTTTATCAAAACTCCGACAGGTACGACAGGTGCCACTCCAAAAAACCCGACAGGTAATGCCCAAGACGATGCCCAAGGCAATCCAGTAGATATCTTATCAATTTGAGCAGAGGCAAAGGTATCAAAGAGGCACAGGTTAGAGTTAGACTGGGTCATCATTTTAAATCACCCAAATTCCATCTATTTCCATTATCCTGACCTGCAGGATTGCCCGTCGATTTACCTGCCTGCCTGCTTCCCAATTCCTTAAACATCCTCTTCTCATGAAATAATTGCTGGTCATAATCTAGGACATACTTCCTTCGTTCATTATCATCCAAATTCTCAGAATTGAGAATTATATCACCCGGATTAAATTCATAATATCCTTTTTCATTAAACCACGCACATCTAAAGTTTCTTAGCCAGATTCCTGTTCTAATGGAAAGTGCAAAGGCATAGAAGAATAATTGTGAGATTGGGTTTTCTTTCTCAGCTTCCGGTTTATAATCCAATATGTACATTACTCCATATCTCTGTTGTATTATATCAACATGTCCAGTGATTGCCTTGTCTATTCCTGTGAAAATACTAAACTTAGCAAATTCTTCTGGATAAGCCCATACCGGCACTTCAACGGCCAGTGTAGAAGAATCATTGCACAGCATGAATTCCTGTATTTCCTGATGCCTCTTTTTATTGTCCCTGTTAGCCTTCAGAGCAAGATCAGCGAGAAAACAAGCATAGTTCTCCGTCTCATAAACTTTAGGAATAACTCTGAGATTAATCTGACTAGCCCGCGCATTTTCTGCATTAAATAATTCGTTTGGACAATCTTTATCAACTCTCTCAAAATATTCTCTTAATGTTTGGAAATATTTATTTATAAATTTCCCAACCTTAAATTTATGATATGCAAACTCATAAATTTGCTTATGATTTAATATCCTTGTGAATAAAATATCTGCAAAATCATAATCTATCAACGCTTCTTTTCTAATTCTTTGATAGCTACATATCTCCCCATATTCTTTGAGCCAATTTGAAATTAATTGAGGATAAACATTCACATGAAATCTTCTATTAATTTCTTTACTTGTTTCATGCAAATTCAGTCCTCTATTATACATAGTTAGGGAGGACAATATCACATGAGCAGGATATTGCTTATTTGAAAGTTTCTTCTCAGTAAAATTCTTCCCGCAATCATTGCATTTATACCTCTGAATACTTCCGATTCTTCTCTTTACAAAACCGTCATTTATAACGTAATTACTTTGACAATATTTACAATTCATTTTTACCTCTTTCCTCCATTATTCTTTCCATTTTTATCATCCACAATTTCCCAGTGGCCACCTTTGTCTGGACCAACTCTTTTTAGAATACCTTTTTCTTTGAGTTTTTCTATATTCCATTCTACTCCTCTTCTAGTTAAACCAGTTTTTTGAGCTAATTCTTCCTGAGTTACTTCAGAATTTTCCCGAATCAAAGATAATATTTTCTCCACAGTTTTCTCCACAGTTTTCTCCACAGTTTTCTGGGAAATATCCCCTGCAAGCCTGCCTAGTTCTTCATGAGTTGGTCTAAACAAAGTTACAGCGAAAAACTTTCCAAATTCAAATTTGGGTTCTTGTAATCCTGTTTTTTTCATTTCTTCTCTAATTCTGCCTATTCCACTTCCAACATGCTCGACTAAATCCAATTTATTGAATAGACTAAAAATAGTTGGATTTCTAGAAAGGCTTCTTGTTCCGAACTCGGATTCTTTGATAATCAAACCTCCCGGATTACTTATCTCAACCCTATCATCAAATATGTCTATTTGAATAAAAGCTCCTTTCTCAGAATAATCTCTGTGTGTCATCGCATTGACTAGACATTCCTTTAAGGCTTTTTCAGGAATTTCCAATATCTCCTTTCTTGGACCAAATCCTTCCATTCTATAAACTGTCTTTAAATTAGCATTCAGAAACTTAAGGACTTCCAAGTAATTTGAATAAATGTCTAACTGAAAATCCTTTTTATCTAGAATGAATGTCTTATTCAATCCCTTGAATAACACACATGTTACAGTTGCCTGTGGAATGAACTTTTCAATATTGTCACAGAAAAATAAAACTCCAGCATTCTTAAATTTTCCATTTTCAGTTAAAACTCCCATGTTCTTTAGAATAACTTCATCAGAAATAACTCTGCTTAGTTTTGCTTTGTTCAAATAATTAGTAAACTTACCTTTGTCATAACCGTTTTCAAAGCTAAATGTTGGATGTATCGATTCATCAAAAAGTATCTTTCCTTCTTTATTGAAGAATTCTCTTATCTCATCAGTTGATAACTTTTGAGAACTACTACCTTGTCTCAGGAAAAATCCTGCAGAACATTTATATGGTTTTTTCAGTCCTTCTTCAACATTAACTATTAATATATTTCCAAGATTATCTAAGACTAACTCTATCGAAGGATCACAATTTCTGGCAATACTTTGAATTTCTGATTTGAGTTTATTTGTTATATCAATTCCTTTAATTTTTCTGTCATC
>JBAXMY010000044.1:0-8500 GCA_037134055.1 archaeon | reverse complement strand
GACTCCATCTAAACTTTCTACTAGTTTTCATCATCTTTCTTGCGCTCATTAAACCCATAGTTATCTCTAATTTTTTTGCTTTTTAAACCTTTGCGAGGTTATTTCTCTAGGTTTTTAGAACGGAAGGTTCCTATCTCTACAATCTCCCCGAGGGTCACTCCTTCCACCACCCCTGTCAGAATTATGCCCTAAATCCTCTTCTCTACATATTCTAAATTGATATTCAAGATTCGGTGAATATATTCTATAATCTTCTCCGCCATAGACTCTTGACAGCTCTCCACCCTCCACATTCTCTTTCTCGAAATCGAAATTTTTGCCATAACTACGGTATGGATAAGCTAAATATTCTCCAGGATTGACTCTCACATAAAGGTCACGTAGAGATATATGAAACCCTCCTTCAAAACTTATTCTAGTGAGGGCATTGTTTATACATACGGCACAATCTTCTACCCTGAGCAATTTCCATTTTTCCCCATTACTCTTCTTGCTTTTCCCAAGCTCTTTCTCCAGAGCACTTATTCTTTCCTGCATTCTATTTTGCTGGTTCATTTTTTCTTCCTCCTTCCATCTTCAAGAAGTTAACATCGCCAACATCTTGTCTTAGGCTATCGTAGATATCTTGACGTTCTGATGTTCTAGCTGCATAATGGCCTCTGTGATTCATTAAAATGTGTCCTATTCTTATTCGGGGTTCAAGGTAAGTGACATTTCTATCTGGATGATCGACTTTATCTCTACCCCAGTCATCGCAATAATTACGAGGTAATCCTTCATCAATCTCTATTGGGTGCTCCAACTGAATATAGGGTAGTGCAAGAACCCATCTTTCGTTGGATTTCATCTCTCGCTCGCCATATCCGTCAAATAATTTATATCTCAGATATTCTTTACTCGCAGCCCAGTTAGTTCTTTCATTTGCCAATACATATCTGGATTCAACAAATTCATCTGGAGACATTCTTATCTGATTTGAGATACCAAACTCTGATCTGTCATTAACACCCGGATATTTACCAGTCAATGGAGCCTCTCTTTTCTTGGCTTTGAAAAGCCCCATTAAAGAATAAATCTCTTCTACTTGCTCTGGAGAGTACACTGAAGGATGCTCAGCATCTCCAGACTGGTATTCAAACCTATATTCAGAGGTGTAATGACCAGGGCCCCAATGCCTCACTTCTGCTCTCTTCACACTTAATCTTTTAGCCAAGAATTCTAAACTGCTAAAGTCTCTCTTAGTATTGCAGTCTTTCATTTTTTCCAATATGTATGGCAGCGCTTCCGAATCCATTACATATGCGTCACTTGATGTACTAACACTGTTTTCGATCCCTCCACCTCGGTCATACAACCTTACGTCAGGATAGTGATGGTAAAGAATTCCAGTGGCTCCAACAAGAGGAGAACTTAGTTTTCTTTGCAGTTCTTTTTTCCTTTCCTCATCATCCCCCACCATTATTTCTTTGCAGTATTTTATGACTTCATTGAAACTTGCATATCCTTCTAAATCTTTTATTTTAGGAAGATTCTGCATCTCAATCTTTGATTCTATATTACTCATTTTTCCACCTCCAATACTCTCTTAACAAGATTATTGCATCTGCGTAGTTTTTCACTCATTATACTTCTTTGATAAAACATTCTTCCGTACTCAAATCCAGAATCTTTTAGACAAAGGGGAAGGAGATACTCTTCACATTCAACACTTGCAAATCTCTCACTTTCTCCAAAGGAGTAGAACTTGCCATTCTTTGTAAAGTAGTTTAAACCACCAACAACCACAAGCTCATTTTCTCTATTTTCCTTAGGAGCATTATTTATTTCATCTGATACTACGCCATATCTTTCATCTTTAACTTTCTCTCCGACTAGTCTTATTGCAGCGTCAGTAAAATCTGCAGGATCCTTCACACTTCTTTCTAAGCTATGTACGTGATATCCGAAATATCTTTCTCTAAGCTTCAAATTACTCCATTCATCTCGTCCTTCTCCTCTGAATTCATTATCAATAGATTTTCTTAGGCCACTAAAGTAATCGTCAGAATACAATTTGTCATATTCCTCTGCGCGAGTATAGTCATATGCAATTGGGCACAATCTGAGATGAAATCCTGTTTTTGGATTGTAGCAAACCATTGCTTTGCCAACTCTGTTTTGAGGAACTTTAGAATCGCATCTTCCCTGCATATTCAATCCGACGCCTTCAAAGGCTTTTCTTGCAAATTCTTCTTCAAATGAGTCAGCTATCCTCTCCAGCGATTCTATTTGTTCTTTGCTTTGTCTTTGTTTGTTTTCCATGTTTTGTCTTTCCTTCCTGGAGCCATGCGCTCCAATGTTCCCAATACTATCCTCTATTTGTATATCTCCCTCCCCCGAGGGTAGTGTAAAAAGATAGTTTTATAAACTTTCAATCTCTCCAGGAGTATGGATCTAAAGAAGATAGAGAACACACTCAGAGAGATAGGGCTGACAGAGTATGAATCGAGAGTGTATGCGGCACTCCTCAATCTGGGAACAGCCAGTTCTGGACAAATCCTGGAAGAATCCAGCCTTCGCACAGGTAAAATATATGATATACTCAATTCCCTCAAGAAAAAAGGATTCGTTTCAGAAGTCGTCGTCAACGGCGTCAAGAAATACAGTGCTGCTCCTCCAGAAAGAATGCTTGACTATCTGAAAGTAAAAGAAAATAAGATAAAAGAGGAACAATCGAACGTGCAAGCAATTCTTCCTTCAATCATGGAGAAGATAAATTCTAAAAAAGAAGGAATAAAGGTCGAAGTTTATACTGGCTTCGAAGGTCTCAAATCAGCATTTGCCAAGGAGATAGAAAGATACTCAAAGGGAGCTGAAATTGCCGTCCTAGGAGTACAACCAAAATCATCATACAACAAGAGGATAAACGATTTCTTTGAATACACAGTTTATCCAGCAAGAAAACGGCAGAAGGTGCTAACAAGAAAGATAAAAGATACTTCTTCCAGGCATTCCGTGTCCTCCAACAAATATCCCAAGAAAATAAGATATCTTGACTATCAATCTCTCACAATCGTGGAAGTATGTAAAGATTTGACAATGATTGAATCCTATCTGGAGAATCCAATCATACTCGTAATAGAAAGCCAAGAAGTTGCAGACAGTTTCCTCAAACAATTTAATATGCTCTGGAAAACTGCGAAAGGTTAATCCTTTGTTATTTACTTATTCTTTGAATGTTTCCAAATAAAGTTGAAATAGTTTCCGAATGTTTTTGCTGCAAGTTCATTTTGGATAACTATTGCTTGAGGTCCATCTTCCCAGAGGATTATGGCTATCTTGTCTTTGTATACATTAAAAGTAACGGGAGAATCAACATCCGAAGGCACAATCCTGTATTCGGTAGATTTGCTCGGATTTTCCGGGAGAGTTTTTGTTATAAGTTGTGTCCTTATTCTCTTTTTCTCTTTCATCTTTCTGAATAAGGGAGAGTAGTAAGGCATACTCTTTGTAAACTGTCCCTGTGAGCCCATAACCTGATAGACAGAGTTCTTGTCGCTTGAATCGAGAATGTCTTGAAAGACAGTCTTTAATCCACGGTATCCTTTGAATAGCTTTACAGTTTGAGATTTTTGCGCAGGCACAGTTTCATTTATCTTTGTAATTACAGTCTTTGCAATTTCCTGTTTCTCTGCAAAATAGTCTACAATTTTCTTTGGATCTTCCGGAACGAAAATAGTCCTCTTATTTTCATAGTAAGTACTAATTACTCCCCTTTGCTTCAACAACTCAAGAGCACCATAGGTACTAGATCTGTCTAAGGATGCGGTCTTAGCTATATTACCAGCAAGTGAGGGCCCAAGTCTAAGAAGGGTTAGGTAAACCTTGGCTTCATTGGCACTAAAACCAAGTCTCTCCAAATCTGTATTTCTCTCCATACATCCATATGCGCGACCTATTATTTAAACCTTTCTTTGTTGTAGATAAATCTACAACAATATTCTATATACTCCTAGGAGTGAGTAATTTTAAGAAAGCACAAAGGAAAAACAAAATGACAAACGAAAACACTCAAAGAAGATACAGGATGCACGAACTTGGGAACGCAAGACGATCAGACTACGCCTGCGACGAGCTCTCAAAAGCCATCCTAGGAACCTATCCTTCAGCACTCGCAGGACTAAGAAGAAAGATCGAGGAACACAATTCTCAAGCGAGAAGCGACAGGGAAGGAGCAATCCTAGTTGCACTAAACTGCCCCTGCTGCAGCAACGTCGGATCCCAACTGGAAGAATACCAAGAATTCTACAAAAAGCATAATTTCCCTACAATAACGGTGAGTCCTCTTCCTGGAATTGACCGAGCAGGAATAACATTCGACTTCATCTCAAAAAAATATCCCAAATATGGACAAAATGAGGGAAATGACGAAGAGTACATCAAAGAATTTGTAGACGAAGTCATGGAAAGGATACATCTGGAGGAATTAAAATGAACAAAGATTATATAAAAGAGTATTTTAAAAGAAATGAGCTTGGTGGAGGACAAATAACTAACATTCCTTGGATTTTTAAAAGGTTAAATCTTTACATAGAAAATTCTGACTGGCATGATATGGAAAGTGTATACGATCATACGAATAGAGTTCTGTCCAAATTTGAGTCATTCTACTCAAATGAAGGAAGAGGATTACTGACAAAGGAAGAGACAATGGTCGATTCTTTTGGAAAGATTATAAGCCGAGCAATAATTTGGCACGATGTGGGAAAAATTGAGCCTAAGACTGTTGGAGACAAAATAAAATATCCTGGACACGAGCTGAAAAGCTCAGAGATATTTTATGAGCAGGTAGGTTTAGATGAAAATGGAATTACTTACCTAGGATCTAAGGAAAGAGATGACCAAAGAAGGTTCTTCAGTCCGGAAGATGAATTCATATATGAATTCATAAAATGCCATGGAAAAGTACATGAAATAATAACTGGGGAAAATAGCTTCTCAGAGTTAGAATCTCTCGCAAAGTCTATGCCTCATGTCGAAGAAGGATGTTATACGAGGCAATACGCATATTTTGACTGGAAGTTATGTGAAAATCCATTAAATCCGAAAGGATTCATGACTGCATTTTTGCATTTCGGATTAGCAGAGACTATGAGTAGTAATTTGATTAACACTAGGCCTATCGAATATGCCCATAGATTAACACATTATGCAAATGCACTCGATATAACTGCCCATGGGGGAATGACGAAGAATACTATCACAGACAAATATCAAAGTTCACTGGAAGAATACCAAGAATCAATTCATAATGAGCACGACGCGATGACGCAGCTCTCAGGAGACACAATGGGAGGAAGAAAATGAAAGAACTAAAAGAAATAACCCAAGAAAAAGCAAAGGAACTACTTTCCGGAATGGCAATCATGCCCGGAATGGAAGAGACTGTTCTTGAATCAAAAGGTTATAGAATAAAGGAAACTAGGCTAAAGTTAGATGAACTCACGAACAAAAGAGATAATGAGTACAGCTGGCAAACTCTAGATGGTCTAACGGAATCAGAAACCAAACACTATCTGGTTGCTGCAGGTGCTGTAACCTACAGAAGTTGCTCATCATCTGGCGGTGGAGTGGGAAAAGACAAGGGATTAGTAATAGAATTTGCTAGAAAAAACAATCTAGAAAAACTGCTATGCGAAGTCCTAGCAGTACTACCAATAGCCGACCGATATAAACCAGGATTCAACGAAAGAAACTGTTCCATAGTCGGAGCAAAGATAGAAATCTTGCCAAAAGACTGGGTAAGAGTTGAGTACATAGATCGAGAAGGCAACAAGATGGAAGAGTTTACGGTAGGCTTAGAAGAGAAATACCAACACCATCAAGCTTGGCGAAAAAGAATGGGTTACAAGTAAATACGAACAGAAGGACAAAACAGGAGTTTATCTTCTTCCAAATGAGAAGTAAACTCCAACGAGTCCTACGACTGCAAGAATAGAACCAAGAATACTTGAGTTTGTTGGTGCCAAATCTGCAACAACAAATCCTGTCAGATTTCCAGCAAGCATGAATACTCCTGCTGCTAGAACTACTACTGCTGCAGTCCCACTAACTTTCTCTGCAAGAGTATTTCCTCTTCTAGGAGTCAGTTTCATAATCTCAGAGACCTCTTCAATTTCAGCTCGCACTTTCCTCACATAATTCGCTCCATCCGCACCACCATGTTTCATTCCCAACTCATACTCTGTTTTCATTCTTCTCAAAACTCTTCTCTTGACACTATCTCTGAGCCCACCATCTGCCTTGACATAAAGTCGAAGCGCCACGCTTGCAGCACCAGCATCACCCTCGTCAAGCAACTTATTTGCATATCCTCTTGCTTCCCACTTATTTTCTTCAGTGTATGCAACATTTCCAGGATTAGAATCAATTCTTTTCCCAAGTTCCTCTACATACTTAGTATCAATATTCTGCCCGTACGATCTTGAATCATTGCCTCTCTGCGCAAGCGCGCTCGTCTTTCCAGCCCCATATGCGTACTTTATCTTTGTTCTACGTTCCTTGTTATCTATTTCCTTAGCCATCCTACCAAGTTCTGCAAGAACTGAATCCTCTTTATTAACCATACCACATTAAGAAATACTAACTTTATAAATATTTAGATTAGATTATCTTCAATTCTAAATTGAATACTCCCTTAATAATTTCTGCCAGCTCTTCCTCTCTTCGTCTGTTTCTTCCTATCAATGAAGCCTTACTCTGAGGTCCAGCATTTAATATAAGCAGGTTATCCTTAATTTCCACGGCTCTGAATCCAACCGGAGCAACAACGTCCTTTACAAACTTCTCTGCGTCTTTCAAATTTGAAGGTTCTTCAATAATTCTTATCTTCTTTCCAAGTTGCTCCTGCATCATTCGAATATTTTCTGCGCCTCTACCTATTGCGCGGCTCATCATACTTCCAGGAACTGCAAACAAAATAGTATTATTGTAATCAAAACATTTCATCGTTTTGACACGGCTCACTCTATCTAGAATGTTTATGTATCGCATTGTCTGCATATTTATTGTGGTCATCTTACTTTTTTAATCCTCTTTAGTATATTCTGGCTTCACCATTATACTATTTAAACTTATCTCTAGTTTTATGCCATATTGCTCAGATTTTATCGACGGTAAAATGAGAATATGCCTTTGATTTTGTTAGCTAATGTCTGATGAAGTTGAGTTGTTGCAAGAGATAACAATTGTTTTAATTTCGTCTGATGTCCCATAACTTGTTGTAAAGTAGTTCACTTATAAATTTCTAAAAATTTATTCTTTCTTTGCCTTTTCAGATTTTTCAGGTCTTACAAGAGGCCCAGTTACCTTTACCAAAAGACCAGGTAGTCCAGTTCCAACCGGAATTGGCTGGTTAAGAAGAATATTTTCAATTACAGACTTTAGTTCATCCTTTCCACCCTGTATTGTTGCGTTTATGAATTGCTTATCTGGTGTTTCAAACGTAGCTCTAGCAAGAACAGATGCTTTCTGTGAAATAATACCCATTCTTGTTACTCCCTTTACTATTCCCGTTGAAGTCATTGCATCAGCAACAAGTTTCAAGTGTCTTTCATTAATGTCCAAGCCCTGTGATTCCAATACTCCTTTGATTTCATTGATTATTGTTTGTCTTGCAGCTTCAATTCCAAGAACTTCAGCTACGTTGTGCATGTCGTTTGATGTTACCCTATCTCTATCAATTCCCTTTACTTCCATGACTTCGGCCAAGTTGCTTCCTGAGGCAAGAATGGCATAATCCTTTCCTCTTGCTGCAACGACAACCTGCTTGATGTCCTTAACGCCAGAGATTGTTGTGTCCTTTAGCTTTTCTTTCAACTTATATATTTCCTTGAAATTCATATCGCTGCATGCAATTGTTATTGAATGTTCAGTGCTCTTAACAGAGAATCCTTTCTCTTCCAATCTCTCTGCAACCTTACTTACCCCAGCGTGCAAGTTCTTCAATGCTTTTTGTTCTATTTCAACAATTATTCTCTTTCCTGCGAAATCTATCTTAACTTCAGAAGCAATCTCTTTTAATGTAACTCCTCTAATCTTTTCAGCGACAATTCTTGCATCCTTTTCATTATTATGTTCCTTATCCAAATACATTTCCATCAAAGGTGTTGAAGGTTTCTTTCTAGCATCCAGGATTTCAATCAGTCTTGGTAGCCCAAGGGTGATCTGCATTTGCGCGACTCCTGCGTGGTGGAATACGTTCAATACCATTTGCGTAGATGCTTCTCCAAAGCTTTGCGCAGTTACAACTCCAATGGCTTCTCCAGCTGGAATTATATTATCCTTCAAGTGCAGCCTGGAAACGTCTTTACCATCATCACCATAGATGAATTGAATTACATTTTCAGAGGCATCTCTAACCGTTCTGTCATACTCCACCTTCAAGTCCTGCAATGCAGAAACCAGTCTTCTATACAAGTAACCAGATTTAGGTGTTCTAAGTGCAGTGTCCATCAGCGAG
>JBAXMY010000043.1:0-8577 GCA_037134055.1 archaeon | reverse complement strand
GAATTATTCTCACCTAATCCATACTGCCCTCCAACTCCTTCTGCCACTAAGGAGAAGTGATCCTAGGCGCAGGGTTAGTCGCGTTTAACGAAAAGCCGAAGTAGTCGGGAGGAAAATAGCCGACAGACAGAGGTCTCTCTACACTAGGGCATTTTAATGTGCGAATGCAGAAAGATAACTCAAGCCATCTGGCTAGGGAACTTTGAGGAGATTGCTAGGCGCCCAAGCTGATGGCCCGAGCAAAAAGGGGACTGCTCCAGGCTCAGGAAGTTTCGATGCCCCGCTAGGCCTGCAAGCGCAACAGAACAACGCAGGGCGCGTGAGAAGTCCGAATCTCAGCGCAGTGAGATTGGATGGAGAGCTAGGCGGCCAAGGGCAGCCGTAGTAGCCCTACGGCAACCGCAGGCCAACAAAGCTATCCGCCAACTCTCACAAGCATCACTCTACCGTGACGCTTTTGGCTAGGTTGCGTGGCTTATCCACATCACAGCCGAGTTCCACCGCGATGTGGTAGGCGAACATCTGCAGGACGATGGAAGTCAGAATCGGCGTCAGGATCTCAGGAGCATCCGGAATCAGGATCACATCGTCACAGACGAGCGTGAGTTCCTCCCCCTTGCCTTCGGTTCCGATCGCGATGACCGGACCTCCGCGGGCCTTGACCTCCTCGATGTTGCTGAGGTTCTTGGGAAAGACGGAATCGTGAGGCGCGATCACCACGGAGGGAGTCTCCGCATTCACGAGGGCGATGACGCCATGCTTCAACTCAGCGCTGGGGTATCCCATGGCGGCAATGTAGCTGATCTCCTTAAGTTTGAGGGCTCCCTCAAGGGCGACCGGGTAGTTATACTGCCGGCCCATGAAGAGCAACTGTTTATTTTAGAGGGTATTTAAACATTTCTATTCTAACATGCAATTTAGTTAATCAGCGTCCCGACAAATTCTTTTCCGTCGAGATAATTCTCCAGATTGCGCAAATTAGCACCATTAAGAATTGCCACTTCCATTCCAAGTTTGTCTGCACCAGCAGCAGCAACTGGATCAAACGGAGAATTCAAACCCGGATCCCACTTCTTCGGAATTAATTTTCTAAATTTTTTCCAAGATATTTTATCAATTGGCTGGGCATCATTATGTTTGTTAGGATCCTTATCATAAACATAATCAATGTTAGTCAAGTTGGCCATTTTTTTTATTTTTAAGTTTTTTGCAATAAGAACTGCATCATAGTCTGTGCTAAATCCGGGTTTCCATCCAGCCGCAATCAGCACATTCTCCTTAAACTTAACTTTTGTGTTAGGATCTTTTACAAGCGATGGATGAGCAATATCCTTGAAGACCGTTCTCATCAAGTGAGCATTTAATCTTGTGCAATGTATGCCTAGCCAGTCAAGATCCTCACCATCTAACTTCGTCAGCTCCTTTGCTGCATTCTGATACTTGCGAGCAATCTTTCCACCACCAGTAATGATAACAAATCTCTTTCCCTTTCGCACCTGTTTCTCAATTAAATTCCTAAAACTACCAATCCAAGCAGAATCTATCTCTCCAGGAAAAATAAGACTTCCTCCAACGGATAGAACTATGATTTCACCTTTCCCTTTCATACTCTAAAAAGGCAAGAGGTATTTATAAATTCATTGAAAAGGTTTTAATATCCTCAATAACTAATACTCTAGAAGAGGATGGCAAACAAAAACGTAATAATTCTAGAGCAAAATAACCAGCTTAAAGCTCTATTTACAACCATCCGAGATAGGAAAACAACGCGAGAAGACTTCATTTTCTATTCAGAAAGAATAATACGATTGCTAACGGAAAAAGCACTGACTCTTCTTCCAGTCAAGCCGAAAAAGATAGTCACACCAACGGCTTCATCCTTTGCCGGAGTCGAATTTGCTGGAGATATATGTGCAGTCTCCATCATGCGTTCAGGAGAAGCTATGGAAAAAGCTATCCGCGATGTCTGCAAGAAGATTAAGCTGGGCAAGATTCTAATTCAGAGAGACGAAGAGACTGCAAAGCCAATTCTCTTCTACGCCAAGCTCCCGGAAGATATTGCAAAAAGACAGGTCCTTCTTTTAGATCCAATGCTTGCCACTGGCGGTTCAGCATGCAAGGCCGTAGAAGTTCTAAAGGAACGCGGCGTACGAGAAGATAAGATAATATTCATTAATCTAATTGCCTGCCCAGAAGGAATCTCCAAATTCACAAGAGAATTCCCAAAGGTAAAGATAGTTACCGGTTGCATCGATAAATCGCTAAATTCGAAGGCATACATAATCCCTGGTCTTGGAGACTTCGGGGATAGATATTTTGGTACCGATTGACTAGAATCTATTTCTTTCCAGCAAAAAATGGAAGTAATTTTGCTTCTGCCTTTCTAAGATGTTCCTGTACCGTCGCAATCGAAATGCCCATCTCCTTTGCCAAATCGCTCAAATCAATCTTTCTTGGCCAAGTGTAATATCCTCTCTTCAATGCCAAATCGAATGCCCTCTGCTGTCTTTCCGGAAGATGAGGTTTTATCTTTGGGAAGTATACATCATTGAGATTCATCCTTGCCAGTGAGAGAAGTTCAAATCTAGGGAATTTATCCTTCCATTTTTCAATTTCCTTCATTAGTTTCTCCAATTTTGTTCTATCCCAAGAAGCAATGCTCCATACTTCAGTTCCTTTCTCAATGAGAACTGGAGCTGGATGATACATCTCAGCGGAAAAGAGCGTTTTGTAAAAGTCTTCTTCTTCAGCAATCAAAGTTATCAACTGATTTTCAATAAGTTCACACCTCTTCACTTTTTTATTTCTCTTTACAGCCGAAATGAACTTTTTCTTCTCCTTCTCATCACCCTCAAGAAGATGGATACTCAATATGTTAACAGACTTTCCCTTCATGTAATAATCGACTGGATACATATAATCTACAATATTATTCTTATCACTCTCAAGAGTGTAAATGCTGTCCTTGTTCAATACCTTAAATTTAAGCAACCACATATAAACCTTAGCATTCAGGTATTTAAAAATCTTTCGCCTGTGCCTTACATTTAAGGGTAAATCGATATCTATGGCATGTTACTCAAATTTTAAGAAAATGGAGAGAAACAAAATGACAAACAGACTATACCTAGTGCGACACGGAGCCTACTCGGGAAGCAATCTAACTGAAAGAGGCAAGCATAGCATTGCCGAGGCAGCCGAAACAATCGCCAGAGACACAAAAGGAGCAAAGGTGAGAATCGTAGCTTCAGATGTAACAAGAGCAATTGAAAGCGCAAACATAATTGCAAATAAACTTGGAGTAAAAAATGTGGATGCAGGAAATGGATTTCTATACTCTGGTGGCAAATCAGATCTTAGAAGCTATCTCGCTGGCTGCCAAGATGAAGTAGTAATTCTAGTAGGACACGAACCATTCATGGATAATCTTGGATATGGAATGAATACTGGACAGGTCAGAAAACTAGACGCGGCATTAAATGAAAATACCCTAGAAAGAGTTGCGCTAAAATACATTCCAACTGAAGAAGAAAAGCAAAGAAAACTAGCACTTAGACCAACCTTCAAAGAAAGACTTGAAGAAATGGTTGAAGGAGTAAGAGATAGCCGCATGGTGGAAGCCCTGGTAGATGACTTGAGAACTGTTGGAGGAGCAATAGCCAACGTGGGTATGATCGCCACATGGGTTGGAGGTATGGCTGCATCAGTCGCAGCAGGATATACTATGAATCCAATGTATGCAGTCGCAGCAGTCGCAGCACCAGCAACAACTGGAACTCTAGCATTCGCATCAGAGAGATTAGATACAATTGCAAGCATAGATGCCGTTGGAGAAACTGCAGCCGAATGTGGTAAAGTAACTGCAGCAAACTATGCATGGAACGCAATTCTATTCGCAGCAGGATGCGCAGCAAGGAGGTTTGCCTAAAATGACCAATGAATACCAACCAACACGAATGGAAATAGCAAGCAGAGTGTGCAAAAGATATGCCAACTTCGTCAAGCACGTAGGTATGGGCGCAGCTCACTCACTAATGACCCCCTGGGCAGTTCCCTCAATGATCTCCACCATATTTAGAAATGGAGAGTGTACTGGAGAGGCTTTTGCAGGATATGTTCTAACTGCCGCAGCTCAAGCTGGAGCAGCAGCATACTATGGAACACATAATGGAAACTTCAAGCCATTAATAATCCCAATAATTGCAACAAACGTAACTTCCCTTCTAGTGGAAATTGTAGCTGGAAGTTGCAGAAATGCAAAGAAAGAATTGATTGAGGAAAAGGCAAAGCAAACAAATGAAGACCTGGTAAGCAAACTGGAGGCAACAAAATGACCAACGAATACAAGCCAGCGAGGAAAGAAGTCGTTGCAAAGATGATGGAAAATTATACTGGAATTGCTAAAAGGGTCGGTTTCGGACTAAGAACGGGATTCGTAACTGCTTTCGCATTACCAAGTGCAGTTGCAAAGGCAAACCGAGAAAGATACCATTTATGGAAACTCGATAGAGAGGGTAAATTAGAACATTATAATAATGGTGCTAAGATGGAAGATTTTGTTAAAATGGTTGGGTTCTGTTCTGCAGGATTGGCAAGTTTTGTTTTAACCGTCAGTGCAGGAGCTTCGTATGTTCCATTCATTTTGACTCCAGTCATCACAAACATAGTTGCCGGTGCTTATGAGTTTGGAAGAAAGGTTTATCGCGAGACTGAGAAAAAGATTATCCAGGAAGAACAAAAACAAAACAACAACGATCTAATTGCAAAACTGGAGGCAAGAAAATGAAGCCAGAAGAATATTTAATATCATTCGAAATTTATGGGGCAATGCTCAATGCTTCAAAGACAGAATCTAGAGCGAGAATGACTCCAGAAATAAGGAACAGAACAGTGGCCAATCTAGAAGATCTAGCAGAAAATGCAAGACGCGACAATATTCCAGAATTTGAAAAAACGGCAAAGAACCTAATTGCAGGATTTAATGGGGCGGAGTACGAACCCTACACTTCGGAAGTATATAAAAATCTGGCCATACTGACTGAAGAGATGGAAAGAGCAAAGATAAAGAGAATTCTTGAAGTCGATAATAATGAATTTCGTATTTCCCTAGACTCTCCAAAAGATAACTATGTCAAATATATATTTGCAAAGGACGCTCGTGGTAGACAAGTAGTAATATCTTCAAATCTTAGGTATCACGAAGATATAGTTAAGCAATATCAATCTCTCTCTGGAGAGCAATTAAAAGAAATCACTGGCGGTAGAATAAGAATGGTCCAGGCGTCAACAGGAAAACAAATGGTATTGCTCTATGACTCTTCCGATGCATATGGAAAAGCAAATCATTCGTTCGTCGCCAATCTATTAAGAAATAATGGACTCGAAGCTCTAACTGAAGATTCGCATTAATATGCCATAATACAAGTAAATTGATATTTTATTAGTTATATCTCGGTTTTAACGCATTTTTGATTGGTAAGTTCGATATATTAGAAATACCTTACTACTTCGAGGCATCGACAATGGAAACTCAAAGACAACCAGCAGATCAGCAACGAGGAAGTACCTTACAAATCAGGGTAAATCCCTATCTAGAAAATAATTCTTACCATTTCAAGAATTCGGAGGCAACAAAATGACTGAACAATATGAACCAAGCAATTTTGAAATTGCCGGCAGACTAATGAAGAAATATGTCACAGGAATTGGCTATGGATTAATGATGCCTTGGGCAATCCCTTCTACCATTGTTGCAGGTAATATGAATGGTTTATTTAATGAAAATAGCCCTGGTCCTAGCGGAATGTCTATTATGACTTATCTTGCCACATTGGGTGCTCAGATTGCTGGAGTAACTTATTACGTCAAAGATGGCGGATTACCAAAGACACTATGGCTTTGTCTTCTAGCATCAAACGTTGCTTCAGGACTAGTAGAAATAGTAAGTGGCAACTGTCGTTCTGTAAGAAAGGAATTGATTAACGAAAAGAAAAGAATGACCAATGATGATCTCGTGAGAGGTAGGAGAGAATAAAATGACTGAACAATATAGGCCAGGAAAGCTAGAAGTTCTAGGAAGAATTGCTTCTAAAGGATATGGTGAAGTTTCAACTTTCGGAAAGGGTTTTAGAGCAGGTATAGTATTCCCATTTGCGATTAAGTCTGTTTTTTCAGATTCATACGGAGATAGGTATGATCTTGGAGAAAAAGATGCAAATGGGCGACAAATTATGGTTTATGAACGACAGGTAGGTCAAGTAGAAAAAATAAATCATGAGATGGGCTGGGGAGCATTCCTAGGATTTGTAATTGGAATGTCTACAGTTTTTGCAGCTGCCGTGGAATCGAATAATTGGTATATTCTACTTACTCCAGTCGCAACAAACATCGCTTCGGTCATAATAGAACGTGGACAAGGTATTTATTCTTCAACAAGAGAAGAACTGATCAAGGAAAAAAGAACCCAAACAAATGATGATCTAGTCACAAGACTGGAGGCAAGAAAATGACTGAGCAATATCAACCTAGCGGAAGGGAAGTTCTTGGAGAAATTACAGATGGAATAACCAACGGAGTGAAAAAAGTAGTAAACATGAACACTCTAAAATCAATGGGAAAAGCAGCAGCAATTATTGTGGGTGTCCCACTGGTTGTTAACTCTCTGCCATATTGGATTCCAACTCTAATTAGATTAAACAAAGGACTGTCTTCTCCTGCAGCAGGTAGAAATGCAGAGAACAATAATAGAAATAATAATGAACCAGATGGACAAAACACCAACGAACCATCTTTCCTAGAAAAGACAGCATGGGCTGTGTGCGTAGTGGGAGTTCCCGTTAGTATAATTGGTCAAATTTATGCTTATTCATATGCCATTGAACAGGGGTATGGCAAAGCACTTCTGATTCCAGTTGCAACAAACATTGCCTCTGGTTTGTATGAAATTGGAAGAAAAGTTTACAAGAGTGCAGAAAAAAGATTGATTGAAAAAAGATTGCACCAAAACAACAACGACCTCGTAAGCAAGCTGGAGGTAAGAAAATGACTGAGCAATATCAACCAACAACATTAGAAGTTCTAGCCAGAGCCAGCAGAGAATTTTTTGAGCCTCTACGTTTTATCAAGAATCCAGTAATTAATTTTGGAAAAGGTTTAGGCATCGGAGCAATGAGATTAATGGCAGTACCAAGCGTCATAAAGGGTATGCGAGAAGGCAAATATTCCTTAGACGCACCGAATAGGTATGGTCAGATAACTCCAAACTTGGTAAGATATTTTGGAGGTTTTCTAGGAACGGTGGTCAGTGCAAACCTGGCTATGAGGGCCAGCATAGCTAACCACAGTTTTAAGTATATTTTAATTCCAGTCGCAACAAATCTCGTTTCCTATGCCTATGAACGAGGTAGAAAACATTATGCAGACGTCAAAGAATCAATAATTCGGGAAAGGAGAACTCAAACAAATGAAGACCTAGTTGCAAAACTGGAGGCAAGAAAATGACAGAGCAATATGAACCTAGGAAGCTAGAGATCATTGGAGAGATGGGAAGATCTACTCTGAGATTATTGAGTCCTCTGCGTGGCAGCGGTGGAATCATAAGAGAATGTTTGTCTTCCTTTGGCAAAGGATTAATGGATCCTTTCAAACTTTATTATATACCTACAGAAATAAGAAGAGAACTAACTGGAGAGTCAGATCCAGAGGTTAGTGGTTTAAGAGCAGCAGGATTATTTGCAGGTCTTAGCGTCCATTGTGGTGCTTGGGGTTACGGATTATACAAATGTGGGCCTAAAATATTTATCCCATTCCTTGTTGCCAACGTTGCTTCGGGCGGATATGAAATTCTGCGATATTCCTACAATTCAGCAAAGAAAAAACTGATTGAACAGAAACGCACACAGACGAATGATGATCTCGTTTCAAGGTTAGGCTCAAAAAAATAGGAACGACTTGTTTCATAAATACCTTACATTTCAGGGTAAATTAATATCTAACCTATGTTCCTTCATTTTTTCAAGAGATGAGGAAAAAAACATGACATACATGCCAACAGACAATAGAGAAAGGAGAGAAACCCTAGAAATGCTAAAGAGAGATGGTAATCACGAAACCATGCCTCACCTCACGGTCGAAGATCTACGAAGAATGGCTTATCCAGATTTGACTGGAGACTATAATGCTGCAGTTAAATACGTTCCAATGGAAGTCCGAAGGGAGCTAGATGAAAATCTAGACGCTCGGTCTTTGTAATCTTATACAGAATAATCAGATTACGAGTTTATGCCTGCGCAATTCTACAATAACATCGAAGGAAATCCACACGGATTAAGAAACGCATTTGGTTTCGTAGGAAAAGATGCTACAGAAATGCAAAGAAAATATCTGGCTGGACTATTGGAAACAATAGAATATTGAACACAAAGAAAGGGACAATTTTATTTTTTTATTTTTTCCTTTTTGTAACTAGGGCTAGTGACATGGCACATATACACACTTATCGGGTTATTATTAATAATATATCGGTTTTAACGCATTTTCAGAAGGTAAGTTCGATATATCCTCAGCGCCTAATAGTAC
>JBAXMY010000042.1:0-8695 GCA_037134055.1 archaeon | reverse complement strand
CTCTGAACTCTTTATGAAAGTTTCTTATAATACCATGCCACAACGCATTTCAACAACCGCGCCGCACGTCCACGTCATTTTATAATCCACGCTTGTGTTCGTTGTTTCCTTTTGTTTTTTTGTTGGTTTGTGTCCCGACTTCCCAAATTTTATTTCCTTTTTCGTATATTCTTAATTTATCTCCGTTTTCTAAAAAATGTAATGAATTGTAGGGGTTGGGGTCCTTTGTATGATTTTCAAAGTCAAAAACCGTCCATTCTGCTCCTTCCATTCCGGTTTCAAAATAAAACTCTAACTTTCCTTTTATCATATTTTGATTTGAGTTAAGATTTATTTAAAGATTGTTGTATTAGACTAATAACCTTTAATTACCCCTTTTCTTCACCAATTGTATGAAAGACTTGAGATTTATAGGTAAATGCCTTCTTGTTGTGGAAGAGGGGAAGAAAATACTCGTAATTGGAGATCTTCATGTGGGATACGAAGAGGCGATGAACAATACGGGTGTCTTTGTTTCTAGGAAAATGTATGAAGAAATGATAGAAGAGTTGGAAAGAGTATTTGATTCTGCTGGAAAAGTGGATAGGATTGTTCTTCTTGGTGATGTTAAGCATGGATTTGCTCGTGGAACAAGTCAGGAATGGGACGAATTGATAAAATTGTTCAAATTTTTGAAAGAAGAATGTAATGATATCGTAATTTTACAGGGAAATCATGATAACTATCTTATGAACATTGCTAACCGCGTTTCAGTTGGTGTTAAAGATTATTTGATTGTCGGGGAAACTGCTTTGATACATGGAGATTCGGATAAAGTCGAAATTTATGATACCAGGGTTAAGAGGTGGATAATGGGACATGGACACCCTGCTGTGCGATTGAATGATGGAATTAAATCTGAAAGTTATAAGTGCTTTCTTGTTGGCAAGTTTAAGGGAAAGGAAGTTGTGATTGTTCCGAGTTTCTTTGATCTGCAGACAGGTACGGATCCTCGCGAGTTTGAACTTGGAATGGCTTGGCCATTTGATTTGAATAAGTTTGAAGTTTATGTTGTATCTGAAGACTTGAAGGTTCTTGAGTTTGGAAAGTTAGAAAAAATTAAGTAACTAGAAGGTAAATTTACTCTTTCTTCTGAAGAGAAAGTACTGGAAGCCTAAAGTGTGGTGGAAGTTCAACTTGTTCTTCCAATTCCAAGGCTTTTATTGAACAACGTCTAAGAATAACATTTAACATTGTTTCTTTGAAGGAAATTGGAGTTTCCTTCTTTTTGTGTGCTTTCAGAATTTCCTTTGCTGCTTCTGGTTCCATGGAAATTAGCACGTTGCCGCTAAATTCTACTAAACCTTGCGTTTTTACTGGTTTTTTCTTTTCGTTAGTCTTCGAATCATAGGAAATTTTTAATTCAAATTCGACCTTTAGGGTATCAAGATCTTTTATTATGTCCAAGTCTTTTTTTTCTATTTCTTTGATTTCTATATTTGTACTAATAGATACATCTCCGGTGAGCTGTTCGTATCTCTCTGCGGATGCTTTTGTTAGATTAAATCCTACTATATTCATTTTTAGTTTTCCACGATTTTTATAGCAAATCTTCTTCAGAAATAACGACGAAGTCGCCTATTGCAATTATTGTGTTGTATGGAACAAGGGCTTCCTTCTGTGCGGACATCTCTAAATTTAGAGACTTGGCATAGGGAGTCATGTCCTTTACAATTACTTGCAACAATTCGCCGGTTCTTGTTTCGAAAGTAATGTCTTTAACCATTCCTAGTCTTCGACCCTCTTTCGTAACGATAAGTCGGCCAATTATTTCCTTAAGTGGCTTTTTATCCAATGTCATGTTGAATTGAATTATGATTTATATATAAACCTTTCTACACTGAAAAGCAATATTCGAAATAAGGAATTTTATTCGTAAATATAAAAAATAACATATCTATTTGGTAGGAAGGTCCCTCACCCTATGGTTTCTCATGGAAAAATAAGAATGTTTAAATACTGTCGACGTGGTTCTTCTTTCTTCAAATTTCATTTATAAATATTTATATTATATATTATATATATTATAATATACATAATACAACATATACATTAGTTCGTTTATTTTAAGAGAATTTAAATCTATTTTTAACTAGTTCCATTGGAAATGGTGGTGTGAGAGTATAAATTGATAATCCTCGATTTTAACAAAAATTGTGTGTATTTTTAACTAGTTCCATTGGAAATATAGCTTAGAAAACAGATAAGTTTATAATGTTCTTCTCTTTAAATAAATTAATTAGAGGTGAATAATGAATAACTCAGATAAACTAGATAATATTTTTAATTCTTTCGTAAATAGTGGACTATTTAAAAATAAAATGGTATTGCAATCGAATTATAAACCTGAACTAATAGGACATAGAGATCAACAGATTGAAATGGTTGCTTCTATCTTGGCTCCGGCGTTACGTGGAGAAAAAGTAAGTAACTTGTTCGTATACGGAAAAACAGGGACGGGAAAAACCGTATCGATTCAGCATGTAGGACACAGAATTGTCGACAAACTTAAGGCACTTGGACAAGAACATAACTTAAATTTTGTATATGTCAACTGCAAAATGAAAAAAAATTCGGAAACCGAATACAGAATTCTTGCAGAAATAATTCACGAGTTGGGCAGTAGCGTTCCTGCAACGGGATTGCCAGTTGAACAGGTATATTCGAGATTTATTGAATTAATAGACAACAAAAAGCAAAATGTAATTCTTGTGTTGGATGAAATAGACCAGGCAGTCAAAAAGATTTCGGACAGCTTCATTTATACTCTTACTAGACTTAATTCCGATTTGAAAAATGCACAAATAAGTATTATTGGAATAAGTAATAGTCTTACATTTATGGATAATTTAGATCCGCGAGTACGAAGTTCGCTGGGAGAAGAAGAACTGGTTTTCCCTCCATATAATGCTCTTCAGTTGCAGGACATACTAAAAGAAAGAGCAAACCAAGCATTCCTGGAAGCAGTGGTGGAAGAAGGAGTCATTGCTAAATGTGCCGCATATGCCGCTAGAGAACACGGAGACGCAAGACGTGCCCTCGATTTACTTAGGGTAGCGGGAGAGTTGGCAGAAAGAGAAAGTAGCAAGAAAGTAACTCTTTTGCACATAGACGCAGCCAATCAAAAAATAGAACGTGACAAAATGTTGGACATTATCGAAAGTGAACCTAAACAATTTCAACTAGTTCTTCAGGCAATCATGAATCTTTCTCAAAATGCAAAGAACGAAGAAGCAATTTTCACAGGGGATGTTTATAATGCATACAAAGAGCTTTGTGAAAAAACAAAAAATGAATTTCTAACGCAAAGAAGAGTTTCCGATGTGATACAAGAGTTTGATATGTTGGGCATAATAAATGCAAGAGTAATAAGCAAAGGCAGACAGGGAAGAACGAGAGAAATAAAACTAATGCTTTCTCCGGCAATTAATTTAAAGGCTAGGGAAATACTCGAAAAATCTTTAGACTTATAATCATGAAAGAAGAAATACTAAACGTTATAAAACAGAAAGGGCTTTTGTTGGAGAAAGATATATTTGATGTTTTAAATAGCATAGAAGATGTTGGACTGGCCAAAATTTTCCTTGAAAATCTAGAAAAGTTTTCCGGACAAAAAGTAATCACAAAGGCAGTACTATCTAAGAATTTTGAGTTTCTACAGAGCGTTGTTAAAAACCTTCCTGGAGAATCAAAGGCATCGGTGGAAAAAGTGTTTGTTAAAATGGGATTACAGTTTGAAATGAGTAGAGAACAGGCAGTCGTTGCCAATTTGGAAGAAAGAATTCCAGATGGAATTAAATACCAAATATTTTATGCAGAAACAAAACCAGATAAAAAACTCGAAGTTTCCGACTTTACGGGTAATTTTGTTTCAAGATATCAACAATTGCAAAGATTGCTAATGAATCGAGCAGACCTGACAAACCTTATTTCAATTAATAAAATTTCCAATGAACGACAAAGCATATCTATTATCGGAATGGTTTCTGAGAAGAGAATAACTAAAAACAAAAATATGATTATCAAAGTAGAAGATTTAACGGGACAGATTAACGTGCTAGTTAAATCAAGCAAAGAAGAGTTATTTGCCAAGGCACAGGAACTTCAAATTGATGAAGTGGTTGGAATAAAAGCTTCCGGAAGCAGAGAAATTTTGTTCGGTCAGGAAATAATATTTCCCGATGCCTTTGTAGCCAATAAGGTAAAATTTGATAAGGAAATTTGTGTCGCATTTCTATCGGATGTGCACGTAGGGAGCCAAAAGCACCTGGGAACGGAGTTTGAAAGATTTTTGGAGTGGTTAAATAGTGACGACGAAACTGCACACAAGATAAAGTTTATATTTTTTCTTGGGGATAATGTGGATGGAGTCGGAATTTTCCCCGGACAGGAAAGCTTACTTTCTTTGAAGAGTATGAAAGAACAATATTTTCTTCTTGCCGAATATTTAAAGAGAATTCCTCCCCACATAACTATGTTTATGTGTCCGGGACAGCACGATGCCACGCGAGTTGCCGAACCTCAACCAATTATTGATAAAAAATATGCTCCTTCGCTATTCGACATTCCAAATTTAGTTTTGGTAACAAATCCTTCCATGGTAAAATTGATTGAAGGAACAAAGGAACTAAAGGTTCTGATGTATCACGGAGCAAGCATGCATTCTTTTATAAATGAAATTCCAGAATTAAGAGAAATAAAAGCGCACAGATTTCCTGCCAAGGTTGCTAAACACCTTCTGAAAAGAAGACACCTTGCACCAACGCACTCTTCTGTGGTTTATATTCCAAATTCGGATAGGGACCCTCTGGTAATCAAGGATGTCCCAGATATCATGTGCACAGGAGATTTGCACAGACTAGACATAGAAACCTACAATGGCATTCTTATTGTTTCTGGAAGCTGTTGGCAATCGCAAACGGATTTCGAAGAAAAAGTAGGAAATATTCCCGATCCGGGAAAGGTTCCAGTTCTTAATTTAAAAACTAGAGAATTAAAGATATTTGATTTTATGACTCCAAAAAAGGAAGAACTCGAATTGAACGAGATAAAAATGGAGATTAAAAATGAAAATTAATGAATATTTTGAGAGTATTCAGGCAAAGGTAAAAGAAGGATACGATATTGCAACGGAAGCAAAGAAAAAAGGTATTGATCCAGTGTCAGAGGTTGAAATTCCCCTTGCAAACTCTTTGGCAGAACGAGTAGTTGGACTTATTTCTGTTTTATATCCTCAAATATTGGATGAAAGAATTGTTAAAAGAATTATGGAGCTAGAAAAACAATTTGGTTCTCTTGATCCAGCAGTGGCGCTAACAATCGCCGAAGAAGTAGCTAAGGAAAAGTATTGTAAATTCGAGAATCATCTGCAGGCAGTGGAAGCGGGCATTCGTGTGGCAATAGGATATCTAACTTTAGGATATGTTTCTTCTCCAATAGAAGGATTCATTCAACTAAAGGTTAAAAAAACAGCAAGCGGGGAAGATTTTTTAGCTCCGTATTATTCTGGTCCGATTAGATCTGCGGGAGGAAGTGAAGCAGCATTTTCATTGGTAATTGTAGATTATTTAAGAGAGGTGTTCGGCTATGCCAAATATGATCCAACGGAAGACGAAGTGAAAAGAGGAGTGCAGGAGTGTTATGATTATCATGAGAGAATTACTAATTTACAGTATCTTCCTTCTGAGCAGGAAATAGAATTTTTAATGAGACATTTGCCAATTCAGCTTACTGGAGATCCGAGCGAAGACAAGGAAGTTTTTAATTATAAGGATCTTCCAAGAGTTGAAACCAATTTTATTAGAAGCGGGTTTGCTCTGGTGATGGGTGAAGGTATTGCCCAAAAAGCTCCAAAGACTCTTGCAAGAATTACCAAACTTAGACAGAAAGGTTTCAAATTATCTGGCTGGGACTGGATGGAAGAATTTGTTAAGCTGCAGAAGAAGATTAAGGAAGGAAAATCTGGAGGGGCAAGAGCAGGGGCAACGTATATGCAGGATTTGGTTGCCGGAAGACCGGTATTTGCTCATCCTTCGCGTTCCGGGTCATTTAGATTAAGATATGGCCGAGCCAGAACTACAGGTTATTCTACTCTGGCCGTACATCCAGCCACAATGGAAATTACTGAAGGATTTATTGCCGTAGGAACGCAACTGAGAATTGAAAAACCTACTAAGGGTTGTACGGTTGCATCGGTGGATAGTATTAATGGGCCAATTGTTAAATTAATTAATGGAAGTGTAAAATATTTAACTAGTTCGGAGGAAGCAAAAAAATTATACAAATCGGTGAAGGAAATAATTTATCTCGGAGACCTTCTTGTTCCATATGGAGATTTTTTGAATAGAAATCACCCGCTGGAAGCCCCGGGTTATGTAGAACAATATTGGCTTGAAGAGCTTAGAGAAAAGGGGGGAGAAAGCGAACTAATTCCAGAATTTGAAAAAGCATTGGAACTATCTAGAGTACATGGCATTCCTCTTCATCCAGAGTACATATACTACTGGAAGGAAATAGGCTATGACGAATTGTTGGCACTAATGGACTGGATTGCACATGGCTCAATTAGAGAGTCAGTCCTTGTTTTGCCCTATTCTCACGTAGACAAGGAGAGATTCAATAAGGGAAAGAGAGCACTCGAACTAATTGGTTGTCCTCACAGTGTATTTATAGAAAATGTTATCCTGAGTCTAAAGGACACAGTTTCTATCTTATTTAATTTAGGAATCGACAGACTTAATCCTAGTTTTGAGGATGCGGTTGATTCTTCGATAAAAAAATTGAGCGAAGGAGAGGTTTTGGAATGTATTAATGCTCTTTGTGAAATTAAAATAAAAGATAAGTCTGGAACATTTATCGGTGCGAGAATGGGAAGACCAGAAAAGGCAAAACTAAGAAAGCTGGAAGGAAGCCCACACGTTCTTTTCTCAGTTGGAGAGGAAGGAGGAAGATTAAGAAGTGTGCAGGCGGCGGTGGAAAAAGGGTTTGTCAGCGCAGAGTATCCTGTTTTCTATTGTGCCGATTGTAAGAACGAAACAATTTATGCTAGCTGTGAAAACTGTGGAGTTTCATGTAGAAAAATGAGCTATTGTGCCGATTGTGGAACAAATATGATTGGGAAATGTGAAATTCATATGAAAGGAGAAGAGTTTAGAGAAAAAAAAATAGATATTAAACACTATTTCGATATCGCTAGAAAAAAGCTGAATCTTCGAAGCGAAGACTTGATGATAGATGTTAAGGGTATACGCGGAACAAGCAATAAGGAACATGTGTGCGAAAATCTTGGTAAGGGATTACTTCGAGCAAGACATAATCTTCATGTGAATAAGGATGGAACGATACGTTATGATATGACTGAAATGCCCCTTACCCAGTTTAAGCCTTTAGAAATTGGAACAAGCATCAAAAAATTAAGGGAAATGGGATATGAGTTCGATATTCATGGGTTACCTCTGGAAAGGGAAGATCAAATCCTAGACCTATTTCCTCAAGATATTGTTCTACCTGCAAGTCCTGCTTCTCCAGACGAAAGGGCAGATGATGTATTCTTAAGTGTCACAAAATTTGTTGATGAAGAGTTGACCAGACTCTATGGCATAAATCCTTATTACAATGCTATAAGAAAAGAAGATTTGATAGGGCATTTATTTGGTTGCATGTCTCCTCACACTTCTGCGACCGTGGTCGGTAGATTAATAGGTTTTTCTGAAGTTCAAGCGTTGCTTGCATCTCCCTACGTCCATGCCGCCATGAGAAGAGATTGCGATGGGGATGAAGCGGCAGTCATGTTGCTCATGGATCTTCTTCTTAATTTTTCAAGAAAGTTTTTGCCTTCTCACAGGGGTGGAACACAGGATGCGCCTCTTGTTTTGACTGTGAAAATAAAAGCCAACGAAGTGGATGATATGATCTTTGATTTGGATGTATCTGAAAAAATTCCCCTGGGTCTCTATCAGGCTGGAGAAAGACATGCTTCTCCTTCCGAAATTAAAATGCCTCAGGTCAAGGGGAGACTCGGAACTGGGCAGGAATTTGAGAAATTATATTTCTCCTATGACACCACCAACTTGAATGTGGCTCCACAGTGCTCCAGCTATAAGACTCTTCCAACAATGCAGGAGAAAGTCAATTCGATGATGGAATTGTGCACTAAGATTCGTGCAGTAGATGTTACGGATGTTTCTAGACTTATAATTGAAAGGCACTTTATTAGAGACACAAGAGGTAATCTCAGAAAGTTTTCTCAGCAGGGATTCCGTTGCGTAGGATGTAATGGAAAATATAGACGTCCACCACTGACTGGAAAGTGTTTAAAATGTGGAGGAAGGCTTATATTCACAATTTCAGAGGGAAGTGTTCTTAAGTATATGCAGCCTGCTTTGGATTTGGCTAGAAAGTATAAAGTTAGTCCCTATCTTCTGGAAAGTCTTGAATTGACCGAAAGTTATATTTATAGCATATTTGGAAAAGAGAAGGAAAAACAGGAAGGACTTGGTAAGTGGGTTTGAATTAGTTTATTGAACTGGCAACGCAAATTCTTGACATTAGTTTTTAGAGAATTGAAGTCTAAAAAGGAGGATTAGGTTGTAGAGGAATGTTTAAAAATATGGTTTTTCTTCTTATGAAACTCAGAAAACTAAATATCCAATCGAAA